>JADFKH010000239.1 GCA_022565025.1 Pseudomonadota bacterium | reverse complement strand
CTTACGAGTGGCCTCGACCCAATCTGAGGTGTCGTAGCCTTTGCGGCGCCTTCCCACACGTCGTGCAGTGACATCAGGCCGCAAACAATCCGCTGTGAAGCGGATTGGCTCGCTTACCGTTGCGGGGGCAGTGCCGGACTTTCACCGGCTTCCCGTTTCACCCGGCAGGCATTCAAACCTGTTTTTCCGGGCACCCAAAGCAATGGCCCCGCCAGATCCGTTGGGATCGGAGCGGAGCAGAAAGTATAACAGCTAGTCAGGCGGCGTGTTGTTTATCCAACTGCGTGCCTTGTTTTGGCGCTGGATTCCTTCTGCCAGCCTGGATCTCCTCAAGGTCAAATTCATCGACTGCGATGATTTCCATCACGAGTTTCCTGACCTGAACCAGGATATCTGCCTCTTCGGCGCTTATGATTGAGCGGGCAATTGCATCCTGGAGCTGATCTTCCCAGGTAATGCCGCTGATCTCGTTGTGCTTGAGCGCCTTCAGCAATTTGCGTTCCAACGGTTCCGCACGGATGACCTGCGGCAGCGCTTCCTCCATCATGCCAATCGGGTGACCGGTTTTGGCTGATTGGTAGATGCCATCGGTCAGCCTGTCGCGCGTGTCGGAAGGGGTCAGCAGCAACTGGGCGACCTTGTGGGTGAGGCGATCACCTGGTGCACGCTCCCGGTGCCCGAAGGGGAACACTACAAAACTCATGACGCCACCCATGAGGCGATTTGGAAAGTTGTCCACTACCTGTTGCAAGGCAATCTGAATCTGGTAAATCGCATTGTGAAACGCCCATGCCAGGATCGCCTGGTCAGCCGCCGGTCTACCCTGAGACTCGTACCGCTTCAGCATGGAGGAACAGATATACAGATGGCTCAACACATCGCCGAGCCTTGCGGAAATATGCTCCTTCTGTTTCAGCTTGCCACCCAGGGTCAGCATGGAAATATCGGAAGTGAAGGCGAGGGCAGCAGAGTAGCGGGAGAGCTTCTGGTAGTACTTCGCGGTTTTACGGTCATGAGGCACGGCCGCGAATTTGCCGAAACTCAAACCGAGCACCAGGCTTCTCACTGCATTCCTTATGGTGAAGCCGATATGTGAAAAGAGGAGGTGGTCAAAGCGTTCGATCCGCTGTGCAACGTTTTCTATTTTCACGGCCTCCATTTCCTTGATCACATAGGGATGGCAGCGGATGGCGCCCTGCCCGAAGATCATCAGGTTGCGCGTCAGGATATTGGCGCCTTCCACCGTGATCCAGATCGGCATGCCCTGCCAAGCTCGTCCCAGGTAATTTCGGGGACCGAGAATGATGCCTTTTCCGCCATGCACATCCATTGCGTCAATAATGACTTCCCTGGCCATTTCAGTGGCATGGTACTTGGCTATTGCTGACGGGACAGCCGGTTTTTCGCCAAGGTCTACAGCGGTAGCGGTCATGCGAGAGAGTGCCGAAGTGGCGTAGGTATTGGCGCCAATCCTGGCCAGTGCTGCTTCGATGCCCTCGAAACGTCCGATCGGAAGGCTGAACTGCTTACGGATTCTTGCATAGGCGCCAGTAGCCAGAGCGGCCATCTTGACCCCGCCGGTAGAGCAGGACGGTAATGTGATGGCCCGTCCTACAGACAGGCATTCGATCAGCATTCTCCAGCCCTGCCCGGCCATTTGGGTACCACCGATCAAGGCATCCAGCGGGACAAATACATCCTTGCCGCGTACTGGCCCATTCTGGAAAGGCACGTTCAGCGGCAGGTGGCGTTTGCCAATTTCAAGGCCCTTGGTATCTCGTGGAATCAGCGCAAGACTGATGCCCAGGTCCTCCTTGTCGCCGATTAAACCGTCGGGATCGTACAGGCGGAAAGCGACACCTACCAGGGTGGCGATTGGCGCAAGCGTTATATAACGCTTATCGAAATTAAGCCGCATGCCCAAAACTTCCTTACCCTTGTGCTTGCCCTTGCAGACAATCCCGTAATCCGGAATTGAAGTTGCATCGGATCCGGCGGTTGGTCCGGTCAAGCAGAAACAGGGAATCTCATCGCCGCGCGCCAGTTTTGGCAGGTATCGGTTCTTTTGCTCTTCCGTTCCGTAATGCAACAGCAGTTCGCCCGGGCCCAGGGAATTGGGAACAGCGACGTGCGATCCGGCGACGGAACTGACCGATGAAATTTTCTGCAAAACAGCACGGTGGGCCATGGCGGAAAAACCCAGGCCGCCGTATTCCTTGGGGATGATCATTCCCAGGAAACGATTACGTTTTATGAAGTCCCAGGTTGCGGGGTTCAGGTCTGCATCATAATGGGTAATTTCCCACTGGTTCAACATGTCGCACAGCTCTTCTACCGGGCCGTCGACAAAAGCCTTTTCTTCAACAGTCAGTTCGAGATAGGGCTGCTTTTTGAGCAGTTGCCAATTGGGCTTGCCGGAAAATAACTCACCTTCCCAGCCCACGGTTCCGGCATCAAGCGCAACCTGTTCTGTTGCAGAAATGCTGGGCAACATACGACGGAATTGTTTAAGGAATGGCACGCTGATTAGCTGCTGGCGCCAGGGCCGGAAATTCAGGAGAACGGCAATGACAGCGAAAACGGCAGTTGCCAAAACAAGGCTGAGCACGGAAACTGCACCAGTAATCGCGAATATAAAAATACCCACAGCCGTTGCAACCGTCCACGACAACAGGCTTGTGCCGTAAAAAGCACAGACAAGTGAGATACCCAAGAGCGTCAGTAGCATTAACCAGGTCATGTCATTCCTCCTGAACCGTTTTGTGCTGAATGTTTACGTTTTGCTGAAAATACACCTCAGAAATGCCATTCAGGTTTGTTTATGGATCGTTAAGACCGAACATCTTACTGTGACCATACGCTAGAGTATGGTAAACCTTTTGATGTAAGTCAACACCGGCGGCAATGACAGATATTTGACAGCCGTGACGGCCGCCGCAACAATCCATGTTTTAAGGGAACAAAGGCGTAATGAAACCAGCGCAAAAAGGTGAAAGGACGACGCTGTCAGCGGCCGATTGGGAACGCGCGGCACTGGACCTGATTGCAGAGCAGGGTGTCCAGGCGATGGCGATAGAGCCCCTGGCACGACGCATGGGGGTCACCAAGGGCAGCTTCTACTGGCATTTTTCAAGCCGCGAATCCTTGCTTAAGCAGGCCCTGCTCAGGTGGGAAAAGCACGATCTGCGAAACCTTAATGCATCCCTGGGCAAGATCGATCATCCCCGCGACCGGCTGATCTCCTTTTTTCGCCGGGTGGGCAAAGAGAAGCTTACGCATGAAGTGTTTAGTGAGTTGTGTGCCGCGGCGGGCCATCCACACGTGGAGCCCGTGTTGGAGCGTGTGGCGGACAGAAGAATGAAGCACTTGGCGGTGGCGTTTGAGGAGATGGGCATGGAGCCTGACCTGGCCCGGCATCAAGCGAGGCTGATCTACTCGGTTTACCTTGGGTTTCTGCAGCTCCAGAGACAGCAGCAGACACCCAGTTTGAGCAGTGAAGAATTTGAAGCCTACATCGAACACGTTATCAACACTCTGATCCCTGCCTGAGCCCCAGGGACCTGTGATCAGCTGATTGTCTGCTATGGCTGATTGAAAGTCAGGGGTCTAGAGTCTATCCTGACTGGTGCGATTTTCGGGCTGGAATCATACTGCCAGGGGACCGCCAAGAGCCATCAAGAGTGACATAGCGTGACTACCAATCAAGAGTTAAAAGCCTGGGTGGACCAGGT
>JADFKH010000054.1 GCA_022565025.1 Pseudomonadota bacterium | reverse complement strand
TGAATGCGCCGTAATCGGTGAGGTTCTTGACCACACCCTTCACGATGACGCCCTCTTCCAGGCGATCGAGCAGTGCTTCACGTTCTGCGCTGAATTCAGATTCGACGACCGCTCGACGCGAAACAACAATGTTGTTGCGCTTGCGATCCAGCTTGATGATCTTGAATTCCAGATCCTTGCCTTCCAGGTAAGCGGGATCGCGTACCGGGCGGACGTCTACCAGGGAGCCAGGCAGGAAAGCCCGGATGTCTTCGATGTCAACAGTAAAGCCACCTTTGACCTTTCCGCTGATCTTGCCTTCGATCGTTTCTTCGTTTTCGAACGCACCTTCCAGCTTGTCCCAAACCAAGGCGCGTTTGGCCTTGTCCCGGGACAGACGTGTCTCGCCAAAGCCATCTTCTACTGTATCCAGCGCTACCTGAACTTCATCACCCACTTTTACTTCCAATTCACCTTGCAAGTTCCTGAACTGGCTTATGGGAACGAATCCTTCTGACTTGAGTCCGGCATTGACCACGACGGAGTCGTTGCGTATTTCCATAACAATACCGGTAATTATAGTACCTGGCTTGAGACTATGAGTCGCCAGGCTCTCTTCGAATAACTGTGCAAAACTTTCGGTCATGTTGATAATTACTCACAGATGGATTGCACGTGATGGCAACCACCCACCCGGGGTTGAGGGGTGCAGCAGGCACCCGTTGCAATAACTACCTTTGGTAGCCCAAAAAAACTAATATAATTCAATTAATTACCTAATTTTCTTCAAGTAATTTATGAATTTCCTCCAGCACCATTTCGATGCTCATTTCCGTTGAATCTATAAGCTGCGCATCCTGCGCGGGCGTCAGGGGCGAAATCGACCTCGACATGTCCCGTATATCGCGCTTTTCAATGTCCCGGAAAAGGCGCGAGAGATTAACATTTTCTCCTTTTTCTTTCAACTGCTTATAGCGTCTGTCAGCCCTTGCTTCCACACTTGCCGTGAGGAAAATTTTCAACTTTGCGTCAGGAAAAATCACGGTTCCCATGTCACGTCCCTCTGCCACCAGTCCGGGAAGTTTACGGAATTCCCTTTGACGTTGCACCAGGGCGGCCCTGACGGCAGGAACTACTGCAATATTCGAGGCAAATACACCGGCCTCTTCCGAACGCAGCTTGGGGGTGATCCTGATTCCATCCAACAAGGTCGCGACGTTGTCACCCGTAAAGCTCAAACTGAACTCAAGATGCTCTGCCAACTCTCCCAGCGCCTGTTCATTGTCAGCCTCGATAGCCCGCTCCATTGCAACAACTGCGACGATTCGGTACAAGGCGCCACTGTCCAGGTAATGCCAGCCAAGATTCTGCGCCAGACGCATGGCAATAGTGCCCTTGCCGGAGCCACCGGGACCGTCAATCGTTATAACCGGAACGCTCATCTGTTTAGTTCTGAAGGAGTACAAGGTACTCCGTCTAGGTTATTCGTCCACCGACTGTTTTCAAGTCGTGCGCAAAACCGGGGTACGAAGTAGCAATATTCCCACAGCCCTTAACCTCAAGGTCTGAATCAGCCAACTGACCAAGGATACAGAAACTCATTGCGCAACGATGATCTCCTGCGCCATCGACATTCCCTCCCCTGATTGCACTACCCTCGATATCGATCCCGTCCCGGTATTGCGTCAGTCGCACACCCAGCGACTCCAGGCCCCGGGCCATGACCGAAATTCGGTCACTTTCCTTGACTCTTAATTCCTCCGCACCCCGGATACGGGTGATACCATCGGCAACTGCCGCCAGGACCATGATAATTGGCAGTTCGTCAATCAGGGATGGAATCCACTGCTGCGGTATATCAATCCCCTTCAATTGCCCATTGTAACGAATCCGGATGTCGCCTACCGCTTCTTCGCCGTATATTCTGCGATTGCTAACCCGGAGGTCGGCTCCCATGGCTTGCAGTACGCGGATAATGCCATCACGAGTATCATTCAGGCCCACATTGTTCAAAGTCAGCGAGGAATCTGGTAGCGCGGTGGCTGCCACCATGAAAAAAGCAGCGGAGGAGATGTCTCCGGGGATCCTGATATGTGCTGCAGTCAAACGGCTTCCACCTGACACTGCACAGCCATCTACCAGGGGAACACCAAAACAAGGAAGCATTTTCTCGGTGTGATCCCGGCTCTTTCGCGGCTCACAAACGCTTGTCTCCCCCTGCGCATAAAGCCCGGCCAGGAGTACGCAGGATTTGACCTGGGCACTGGCAACCGGGGATGCGTAATTGATGCCTTTTAAATGTGGATTCCCCGTGATCAACAAAGGTGGCGTGCCCGAATCCGCGGTTTGAATCCTGGCGCCCATGAGGCAAAGTGGATGCACGATCCGACGCATCGGCCGTGCGCTGAGCGAACGATCACCGATTAGTTCCGAGCTAAATGGCTGTGCCGCCAACACGCCGGCCAGCAATCGCATGGCCGTACCTGAATTTCCCATGTCCAGCGGTCCAACGGGTGCACACAGCCCCTCTGCCCCAATACCATCTACCAGCAAGGCTTCACCATCTGCGTGGATTTTCATGCCAAGCTGGCGACAAGCACTGGCGGTAGTCCTGACATCTTCGCTTTCAAGCAATCCTTCGATCCGGGACTGCCCAACGGCCAGACTGGCCAGGATGACAGCCCTGTGAGAGATCGATTTATCCCCCGGTGGTGTCAACTCGCCACCCAGGGGTGAGCCTGCCGGCCCTACTTGCAGGATCATGAGGGTGTCAATACGGCTCGGGGATACGAACCCAATACTTTGGACACCTTGCTGATTCGTTGCAAATCCTTGAGGGCGGCAGCAACCGGGGCATCCTCGGCATGTCCTTCAATGTCCACGAAGAATACATACTGCCATTTACCGAGACTGGATGGTCGGGATTCAATTCGGGTCATATTGACCCCATGGGTATTGAATGGCTCCAATAGACTGTGCAGCAAACCGGGACCTTCATTCCCGGACAACAGTAAGGTGGTCTTGTCGTGCCCGGATGGTGAAAAAATATTGCGTCCGATGACCAGGAAACGGGTCGTGTTGTCCGGCCGGTCCTCAATGCCTGCAAACAGTATGGGCAGTCCATACACTTCGGCCGCTGAGCGGCCGGCAATGGCCGCTGCCTCGGGGGCGTTGCGAACGCGCCGGGCTGCCTCACCGTTACTGCTGACTGCGATCAACTCGATACCCGGCAGGTGGGCGCGAAGCCACCCCTTACATTGAGACAAGGACTGCTCATGGGAATAAATGCGTTCGATCTGGTTCAGATTGTTGGCATGCGTCAGCAGGTTCTGATGAATCCGGAGTTCGATTTCACCACATATCTTGAGCTCCGAAAGCAGGAACATGTCCAGCGTGTGGCTGACAATTCCCTGAGTAGAATTTTCCACTGGAACCACGCCAAAATCTGCATCACCCGCCTGCACCTGATCGAATACGATGTCGATTCCTGGGTGGCTCAGCGCATGGACTGAATGCCCGAAGTGCAGATGAACCGCCTGTTGGGTAAAGGTACCCTCCGGACCCAGGTAGGCGATTTTCAAGGGTTCCTGCTGCGCCAGGCAGGCAGACATTATTTCCCGGAACAGCCTGACCATTTCTCCATCGCTCAACGGCCCTTCGTTCCTCTCCAACACGCGACGCAGGACCTGTGCTTCCCGTTCCGGCCGGTAGTAATCAAGCGCATTGTTATGTTGGCCTTTACTCTGGCGCACGTGAAAAGCGAGCCTGGCACGCTCGGAGATCAATTCCTGGATATTTTCATCCAGGCCATCGATCTCTTGGCGAATCTTTTCCAGGTCCGTTGAATTATTTTCCGGCTTCTTCAATGGTTACCGCCTTGATGAAATGTTTTCTTCCGTAAAGGACCACTCATTAGTTAAATTTAATCATATGCAGAAACTGAAGGGTAAAAGATCTCCAAAGCAAAAAGTACCTTTTGTCCTATTCTGGTCCCAATAGAGCTGGCATTGTAAAGCGTTCAGGGCTGGTGTGATATGGGAGTTACTTGGTTTATCACGGTCTATCCGTTTAAACTGGCCCCTTTGGGAATCATTTGACTGGAAATTTATGTCCCGGATTGATATTTTCGCCCACCACGAAATGGACCATGCACATGCCCAGGAAGCGGCAGACGAACTGGCGGGAGACCTCGCCAAAAAATTCAACATCGATTACGGCTGGGACGAAGACGCCATTCATTTTGCAAGACCCGGTGTACACGGCATGATCACAGTGGGTGAAAACGAAATCCGGATACAGGCGGAACTGGGTATTTTACTGGCCTTGCTGAAAAGCCGCATTGAGGAAGAGATCGTAAGCTACCTCGAACAGCACTTCAGCTGTACCTTCGACACCTGAGCAAAGGGTTCTGCTTAACCGGCGAACAGCTCCTGCATTGAGTGCCATTCCCTTTTGTAGATTGTGTTAATGAAGTAGTAGGGGTCTTCCAGCTTGCGAAACGAAAGCACACCTGATTCGAGAAACGCCTGCAATGCCCCGAATCCTGCGGCGTATGCCGGACCCCGCATCAGGCGAATCAAGCGGACCACAAGTCGTTTATGAACCAGTTTTGCCAGTTCATTGCCCAGGTCCCTGATCAGCAGTATCTGTCTTTCCCGAAGCGGCCTGTTGCCACAGGAACGATAAATACCCCCATACGAAGCTATATCCAGCTCTAGAGTGCCACTGGATTCCAACCGTTCCGCCATTTCCAGGTCAAATTCCAGGCTGAGTGCCTGTAGTTCAAAAGCATCAGCCATGGTAAGCAAAGCGTTCCCGGGTAGAAATCTCTCCATGACCGGCATCACTTTTGTCACTTCCTGATCTCGTTTCAGGAAATCCAGTCCAGCGTAAAGTTCCTCCAGGAAAAACTCACAGGCGGGCCGATAACTTTCCTGGTTAATCAGGTCAGAGTAATTCTCTGCAAGGCGTTGGCGTTGCCATTGCTGCAAAGTTTGAAATGGCTCCAGCGCAAACCCGGGTGCACTGATGATCTGCGCAAGCCGGTGATTCCAAGCCAGCATTTCGCGACACCGGGTTGCTCCGGGGCGATTAGGGCCTGTAAACACTTGCCAGGTCACCCCATTGCAGGCCCAAATGGTTCCAGCCCCTAGTTAATATTTTCAATGGCCTCAAGCACTTCTTCGCGCCGGCGCCGGAACAATGCCAGTGACTCGATATGCAGGTAACGGATGAGCATTGACTGATCCACCAGGAACACAGAGCGTTTCATGCCCAGCATGCCTTTGCTGTCATACAATGCGGCAACTTTAAATTCCGGGTCAGTCAATAACGTGAATGGAAGATCGTGTTTTTCGCGGAATTTCCGATGCGATTCAGCGCCATCATGGCTGATTCCCACGACTTTCACCCCCAGATCGTCAAAAGACTCCAGGCCATCACGGTAGTCGCACAACTGCTTTGTGCACACCGGCGTGTTGTCACCGGGATAAAACACCAGCAGAACTTTCTCTGGGGCTTGGTCCGATAGTCTGAAAGACTCACCACTGTCATCGGTGAGTGTAAAATCCGGCGCCTTGTCATTTACCTTCAACATTACCAGTGGATACCCCTCATCAGGCTGGCAAAGGCCACTTGTTCCTGTGAAGCCGGCGCCTGCTCACCCTTGACGCCCTTCGCAGCAGCTGAATCCGGGAACATCCGGAAAGCACTGTTCATCACGATTTCGGAAATTTTTGGCGCCACCGAATGCAACACCTGGGAAAAAATACCCAGACGAGTTGCGATTCGTTGAGGCTTGTAAATGACCGCCTGTTTCACCATGACAGCGGCTTCGTCCGGTGAGATGGTCGGTACATTGTCATACATCTTGGTGGGCGCGATCATCGGTGTTCGGACCAGCGGCATATTGATGGTCGTAAAATTGATGCCGGTATCGCTGAATTCCGCAGAAGCACAACGAGAAAATGCATCAAGCGCAGCCTTGGAAGAAACGTAGGCTGAAAAGCGCGGCGCGTTACTCAAAACTCCGATTGAAGAAATATTGATGATGTGGCCTTTGCGTTTTTTCTCCATGGCAGGTAAAACCCGCATTATCAGCCGCAGGCTGGCGAAATAGTTCAATTGCATGCAGCGGTCAAAATCGTGGAAGCGGTCGTATGAAGCTGATATGGCGCGCCGGATCGAGCGGCCGGCATTATTGACGAGGATATCGATACCTCCCATTTCAGCCGAGATTCGATCAATGACTTCATCACAGGCGTCCATATCGGTCAGGTCAGCAGGGAAACTGCGTGCTGATCCACCTTCCGCCTCGATATCCAACACCGCTTCGGCCAGCTTGCCTTCACTGCGTGCGACAATTGCCACCCGAGCGCCGGCGAGCGCCATCATGGTCGCGGTTGCAAGGCCAATGCCCGAGGACCCACCCGTTACGACCACCACCTTGCCGGCCACATGGCCTCTCAGGCTGCGATCAATAAACAGGTCCGGATCGAGGTGGCGCTCCCAGTAGTCCCACAAGCGCCACGCATAATCATCTAGACGGGGAACTGAAATATCCGTTCCTTTAAGCGCGGCTTCGGTTTCCCGGCTGTCAAACCGGGTCGGGTAATTGATGAACTGCAACATATTCGGCGGCAAGCCCAGGTCATTCATCACGTGGTTCGCTATTCTCCTGGTGGGAGGCAACATCAAGAAGGCCTGCTTGATCGCGGCTGGGACGTAATTAAACACCCTGGCATCTATTCGCATGGTCATCTGAGGTGCATGTGCGGCATCAGAGAAAATATTGAGGACCTCTCCGATACGCTTGGGCTTGGGGTCGGTCAGGTGGAAACATTTACCATCCTGCCGGGGAAGATGGGCAATATGGTCCAGGGCCTTAACCACGAAGTCGACCGGGACAATATTGATTCGTCCACCTTCCAGCCCGATGGTGGGCATCCAGGCCGGCAGTGCCTTACGCATTCTCTGGATCAGTTTGAAGAAATAATACGGGCCGTCAATCTTGTCAATTTCACCGGTTTGTGAATGACCGACAACGATTCCGGGCCGGTAAATCCGGTAAGGAATGCTGCACTTATGCCGGACGATTCTTTCCGCTTCATGCTTGGTACGAAAATAGGGATTATCCAGTCCCTGCGCCTCTTCAAACATGTCTTCCCGGAATATGCCAGGGAACAGACCGGCTGCAGCAATTGAACTGACATGGTGGAATCGCTTCGCCTTCACAGACTCGGCAAAACGGACGGTATTTAGGGTCCCGTCGATGTTGGCCGCTTCCTGAGAGGCGGCATCGGCTTTCATGTCGTAAATGGCCGCTAAGTGAAAGAAGTGGTCTATTTTCCCTTCCAGTTCCTTGCGTTTTGTCGCAGAGATTCCCAGGCGGTCCTTTGTCAAGTCACCGGTCACGGGTATGATCCTGCTCGCGGCCTTTCCCCAGCGGCGCTTGAACGCATCCAGTTTGCCCATGGAGCCCTTGCGCACCAGGACATACACCTTGCCCCTGCGTTTCAGCAGCAACTCGATCAGATTATGACCGATAAAACCAGTACCTCCCGTGACGAAATAACTCATTGATCTTTCTCCAGCGATTATCAATTCAAAATTCAAGCGCCATCAGGGAGCCACTGCACCATTGATGAACCCGCCTTTTGCGTTCAAGAGGTTCCCTTGAGCATGTTACGATCTTACCAGATCAGCATATTGTATCTATGGAGAAAATATGAGCACCGAAAACGAACTATTTGAAAATGCGGCAGCTGCAGCCAAGTCTCTCCCTGAAAGACCGGATGACAACGCCTTGCTGGAACTTTACGCCTTGTACAAGCAGGGTTCGGGCGGTGATGTAAGCGGTGACAAACCAGGCATTTTTGACTTCGTCGGTGCGGCCAAATACGAGGCCTGGGAAAAGCTACGGGGCACCAGCGAGGAAGATGCCCAATCCCGCTATATCGAACTGATACGAAAACTTGGCGGTGAGTTCTAGTACTCCTTCAAAGTGACTAAACGCAACACGAAAGAATTGATCCTAAGCACCAGCCTGGCCTTATTCAATGAACTGGGCGAGCCCAACGTAACGACCAATCACATCGCGGATGAGGCCGATATCAGCCCGGGAAATCTCTATTATCATTTTCGCAGTAAAGATGACATTGTCATCCACTTGTTCAAGCGCTTTTTGACCGGATTACAGCCTTTGACAGAAGTTCCGGAAAACAGCGCGCTGGAAGCTGAGGACCTGTGGTTCCAACTCCACCTTACTTTCGAGATCAAGGGTCAGTTCCGCTTCCTTTATCGTAATCTTTCTGATCTGACTGCGCGCATTCCAGACCTGGGCCGCGCCATGCGCGGATTACTGATGCGCGAACGCCAGGCAGCCTTCCAGATGATTTCCGGTCTTCAGCTGAAGGGGTCCCTCCGCATCAGCACCCAGGAAAAAGAATTACTGGTCGATACCCTCCTGCTGGTTATCACTTACTGGATTCCCTTCGCCAGCATGTTCGATCTACATCGACTCGAAGACGGCACCACACAAGTCAAAGCCATCGCGCGTGTACTCCAACTGGTCACACCCTTCTTGCGCGAACCCGAACGCAGCCAGTTTACGAAGCTTGCGTTCGAATACCTGGAACAGACCTGATTGATTTTCCGCAGAAGCTATTTAGTCCCACAGGCAGAAATTATTAATCCGTAGAGGGCGCCAGCCTACTGAGTATGTAAATTGTATTAGTGATCAAGCTGCTTTGGGGGCCTTGGGGTCGGCCTTCTTGACCTCAGCCTTCTTGACCGCCGCTTTTTTGACTACTGTCTTTTTCACCTTTGCCTTCTTGGCAGCGGCCATTTTGGCTGCGGTCTTTTTGACCACCGTTTTCTTCGCTGCAGGTTTGGCTTTCTCACCCATCGCTGCAACCAGTCTGGAGAGCTTCTGTACGCGCTCGGCCAAGTCGTTCACGTCATTCCTGGTCGGGATCCCAAGACTGCCCAGTGAACGGGAGACGCGATCTTCAAAGATCTTTTCGAGCTTGCCCCAGTTGTCGGATGCCTGCTTGCGGACTGATTCTGCCTGCTCACGAACACCCCCGAGACGGGATTCGACATCGCCGCGGAATTCGTTGACCCGGGACTCGATGCCGCTGCGGATATCACCTACACGAGATTCAATATCGCTGCGCAAATCATCAACTGCGCCTTCTACATCCTTGCGCGTCCTTTTTTCCAGCTTGCTACCTTCGGCCACCAGCTGGTCAAACATCTTGTTGCCTTGTTCGATGATTTTGCCACCTTCTTGCTGGGCCACACTAAAAGCTCCCAGACCTGCGAGCCAGATTTCCCGCACAGAATCGACTACCGGATTAACATTCTTGTTTACTGCGGGCTTACCTTGTACCTTCTTCTTTAACTTCTTCTTTAACGTCTTCTTGGCCATGATGTCCTCCTTATGTTTGACAGACCTTTCGAATTGATGGCGATATTCTAAACTTGGAAAATAGAGCAATCACACTAGTACTCCGTCAAGGAGTACTAAAAATTACCCTTTGCTGTAAAAAAAACACTGTAAACTGATATCCTCTTTTGATTCAGGTAGTTGAGAAGATGGTGACCCTGCACGAATGGAATGAATTCCCATTTGACAATACGGCCTACGATTATCAGGGAGAAGCTTTGAGCAAAATCTGGGAGGAACTGCATGGTGGGGACCGGGAACCTTTTCCGGAAGATGAACGCCTGTGCGAAGCCTGGCGCTGCTACCACCGGGGAGATTTCCAACAGGCGGTAAACCTGGCCGATGAATACGGCCTGCACGGTCATGCAGTGGCTAACAAGGCCACGGGAATGTACGCAAACCACCTGGAAAAAAACGAAAAACGGCAGATAGATTGTTACAAAGCGGCCATTGCCAGGGCAGAAAAAGCCATCATCGAGTTCCCGGATGAAGCCAACAGTCACCACTTCTATGCATTTAACCTCGGCCGCTACAGCCAGTCCATATCGATTGTGAAGGCATTAAAACAGGGCATCGGTGGAAAAGTTATGAGCGCACTGACGCGCGTCCTGGAAATCAACCCGAACCACGCGGATGCGCATACCGCCCTGGGCCTGTACCACAGCGAAATTATCGACAAGATTGGAAAGTTCATTGGCGGCATGACCTACGGCGCCAGTGAGAAAAAAGCGATTGAACATTTCAAACAAGCGCTGGTACTCGCACCCAGGTCTCCGATCGCACATATTGAATACGGCAATGGTTTGTACATGCTTTATGGTGACCGTCGTTTGGACGATGTCTCCACTCTTTACCAACAGGCGACTGAATTCACCCCCAGGGACGCCGTTGAAAAATTGGATGTGGAATCAGCACTCGCAGAGTTCGAATAGACCAATGGCTTCCGGAATAAATTAATCTGAAAACTGTGATTTCTTATGGATTTAGTTTAACAATAACTCGTTAAACGTTAGGATAATCACCGGAACAAAGGGACATCGCCTGATTCGCTACATCATGGGCATTTATTTTGTTAGATTTTCGATCAAGTAGGGACACAACATGATCAGTGAGAACAACACCCTAATCGGACATATCGTCGAAATCAATGGCGCGGAGTTTGTCGCACAGTTAATTTCTGAAGATGAAGGATTCGTACCGGAGATAACAATCGACGAAACCCTGGTTCGCGTTGGCCAGGTAGGCTCCTACCTCATGGTCAGACAGTCGGGCCTGTATCTCCTGGTTATCGTCGAGAGCATGTGGCAGGAAATTGACCCGGAGGTTGACCTCGTACGCATGCTTCGTCTGAACCCACTGGGTGAAATTACCGCAAAGGGTGGTTTTGTCCGGGGTGTGTCACATTTTCCCACGACTGGCGCGGAACTACATCTTGTGTCCGCCTCTACCCTGAAAGTTATGTTTGCCAAGTACAGCGCCGCGGATTTCAAGGTCGGGAAGCTCAGCTCCTTCGAATCCATTGACGTTTTTCTGGATGCCTCCGCCTTTTTTGGGCGGCACGTGGCGATCCTCGGCCAATCGGGTTCCGGTAAGTCCTGGTCGGTAACCAGCCTGATTCAGTCAACTTTGAGGTCCATGCCCAATGCCCATATCATCATTCTTGATTTACACGGTGAATACGGCGCCAAGGATTGGGATCCGGACACCAAGGCGCCCTTCCCCGCTGATATGGTTCGCTGCATCAAGGCCGATGATCTCGAAATCCCATACTGGTTATTGACCTATGAAGAGATGATCGAACTGCTGATCGATCAGGAAGAAGAAGACGCGTCCATACAAATTGCTTTTCTGCGTGGCGCTCTGCTGGAGTTAAAACACGAAGCCAATGAGCACCTGGATCTTGGACATATCACGGTGGATTCTCCGATTTATTTTTCCATGGAAGATCTATACAAGCGTTTCAAATCAAGCAATGAAACGACCACCGACTTCGGCAAATCCAAGACGGCGCTAACCGGGAAATTCGACTCCCTGCTGGTCAAGCTTCAAAGCCGCATGAATGACACCCGCTACGACTTCCTGTTACGGCCGAAAAAAAGAAAGTCATCGGAAACCCTGCCGGATCTGATGCGGGATTTCGTTGGCCTCGGTGAGCCCAGGGCTAAAGTCACCGTGATTGACTTAAGTTCCGTGCCGTTCGACGTTCAGCCGACGGTCACGGCCCAGATTGGCCGCCTCGCATTTGAATTCAACTTCTGGAACCCGCGTTGCCGCGAGTTCCCCTTGTTCATCGTTTGTGAGGAAGCGCACTCCTATATCACCCGGGAAGGTACCAACAGCACCCACGACTCAACACGCCGCAGTTTCGAGCGAATTGCCAAGGCTGGTCGTAAATACGCCGTGGGTCTTTGTGTCGTCAGCCAGCGTCCCCACGAATTATCGGAAACCGTTCTGTCCCAATGCGGCAGCTTCATCTGCATGCGCATCACCAATCCGGAAGACCAGGAATACGTGCGCGCGCTGGTACCGGACTCGGCCCGCGGAATACTGGAAGCCTTGAGTACCCTGGCACAGGGTGAAGCCATTGCCACCGGCGAAGCCTCACCTATGCCGATGCGTTTCAAGGTCACGATGCCCGACCCGCCACCGAACGCCCAGGACATCGACTACGCCGGCATGTGGTCCAGAGGCCCAGCCGAAACCGACGTCGATCACATCGTCGACTGCTGGCGCCGCCAACGGCGATAAATATTGGGCTAGTTCGTGCTGATGAGTTCTTCGGCGAGTTTTGCGGCACCGGGATCGGCCACCGGGAGCATCAGGCTGAGGTAGACGAGTTTTTCGAACTCGGGTTTGAAGCGCTTGATGATTTCCTTCGGCTGCGGCACCAGTTTGCGATCGGTAATGACTCCGAAAAATACCTTGCCGTTGTAGCTCAAGATGCTGACACCCATGCCAATACTGCCGTTTTGTGGTACCCAGAACATCATTTGTTTTATCTGGCCACCGCCCAGGTAAAGAGGCTGTTGTGGGCCGGGAACATTGGTCAGAACCATCGTCGCTTTTTCACTGAGCATTTCCAGCGCCGGCTTCTGCAGCACGGCGGGTCCCATGCCCAGCGCCGCCAAGAGGCCGAACGAAACGGCCGCCTGCTTACTGGATTTCAGCTCGTTCATACGCTCGCGCACCTTGTTCACCCGGTCGATGGGGTTGGCTTCTCCGATCGGCATAGGCAGGAAAACCAACCCGAAATGATTACCCAGGTTTTTTGCGTGTTCCAGCGGTCGGAGATTGACCGGTACCGTGGCCCGAATTTCACTGTTTCTGGTCGGTGCTTCACCTTGATCCAGCATATAGCTGCGCAGAGCTCCGGTCACTGCCGCAATTAGCACATCATTGACGCTACATTTGAAAACCTTGCTGACGGCCTTCACCTCAAACAATGACAGGGGTTCTGCCCAGGCCACCCGTTTGCGCACACCGAGCTTTCCCTTGAACAAAGTCTTCGGGTCGTTGGGAAGCGTTAACGAATGGGCGAACTCCTTGATCAGCTCGGAGGCTTCAATTGCATATTTCCTGGCTTTTTCCGGCTCTTGCGCGATCTCAATCGCCTCACCGAGCAGTTTTTGGGACCAGTGAACAGCCAGGCCCAAACCTGCCCGGGCCGGCTCCAGGAGCCTCTGATAAATGGTGGATTCAGCTGCTCGCCTTCTTTTCCAGGTATCCGGGTTGGCTGCAGAAGGCCTGGGTTCAGGACTCGGATCCGTCAGGCAGAGAAATACCTGCACCAGTGCGATTCCGTCTGCATAGCAGTGATGAACCCGTTGGATCACGACCGGACCATCGACATAGTTCTCTACGTAATGAAATTGCCACAGAGGCCGGGAATGATCGAGGCTGGTACTGGCCAAGTCGCTGACAAACTCTTCAAGTTCGTCCTGGCCGGCATTGCCCGGAAGAGCGACGCGCCGGACATGGGTGTTGATGTCAAAGTCCCTGTCTAGCTCCCAGTAGGCCCGTCCTGCCTTGTCCACCGCTTTTTGCCTGAACCGCCTGAACGCCAGCCATCTGTGCTCAATGGTCTCAAGGACACCCTCGAAGGAAGCCTTGGAGTCAAGAACGATGACGCCGGTTATCATCATCAGGTTGGTGGGCTGTTCCATGCGCAGCCAGGCGGTGTCAACCTTGGACATGGGTTCGCGCATTAGCGGTGCCGCGTCCAGAGCTAACTAGCCAACTGCACTGAGTTTTCAACTCTGCGCTTGGTCCGTGCCTGGTCAGATCGTTGCACTTGAAGCTGTTCCAGGTAACCATGTTGCACGCCGGTGACGTACTCACCGGAGAAACAAGACGTATCAAACTGACTGATGCGCTGGTTCCCCTCCCGGCAAGCCTGGATAAGATCGGGCAGATCTTGGTAGATCAGCCAGTCGGCCCCCAGTTCTTCTTCAATTTCCTTTTCACTTCGGCCGCTGGCGATCAGTTCAGCGGGCGCCGGCATGTCGATGCCGTAAATATTCGGATAACGCACCGGAGGTGCTGCCGATGCAAAATAGACTTTGCGTGCTCCCGCTTCCCTGGCCATCTGTATGATCTGCCTGGAAGTCGTTCCCCTGACGATCGAGTCATCGACAATCAACACGTTTTTGCCCCGGAACTCCAGGTCAATGGCGTTGAGCTTTTGCTTGACCGATTTTCTGCGCGCTTCCTGGCCCGGCATGATGAAGGTCCGGCCAATGTACCGGTTTTTGATAAATCCTTCACGGTACTTGACCTCCAGATCGTAAGCCAGGGGCAAGGCCGCGGTGCGGCTGGTGTCAGGAACCGGGATGACCACCTCAATATCGTGATCAGGCCGTTCTCTGAGTATCTTTTTCGCCAGTGCCTGCCCCATGCGCAAACGGGCCTTGTAGACCGAGATGTCTTCGATCATCGAATCGGGCCGGGAAAAATAGACGTATTCAAAAATGCACGGTGACCGGTCCTCCGCTTGCTGGCTCAGGTGGGTGTGAAGCTTGCCGTCCAGCGTGATAAAAACCGCTTCACCAGCCCCCAGGTCCCGCATCAGTGAAAAACCGAGTGCGTCCAGGGCGACACTCTCCGAAGCGATGGCATATTCAACACCGCTGGCCGTTTCCCTTGAGCCCAAAACGGCCGGG
>JADFKH010000053.1 GCA_022565025.1 Pseudomonadota bacterium | reverse complement strand
TGTGTTTGGCGGGTGCGCTTTGGCCTGTCTTCCATGCTTTATTCCATCTACAGATGTGGATGGCGCGAGGCTTCCCTGCCGACCTGGTAAGCTTGGTCAACTTCGTGGGTATTCAGCTGCCCGCATGGGCAGCACTATGGGCAGCGTTGCAGGGCTTGCGGGCTGCGGGAAGAAATGCGTGACCAGCACGACTGGTTTATAAAGCAGAAACCGATAACGGCCGAATTATAGGAAATGGCATAGGGCGCCCTGCCCTGTCCGTCACTGCATAACCGCCATACCGTGTCGCTGTCACAACAGAATTCCTATTAGGCATGTAAAACCATGCTACTCAGCGCTCGAAACCATATAACCTTGCGGGGTTATCCACCAGTAATTGATGTTGTAATTCTGTGGTCGGCGCTATCTGTGGAATCAAGTTCACCAGGGCGCCATCATCCGGCATGTGGGACTGCATATTTGGGTGTGGCCAATCAGTACCCCACAGCACTTGATCGGGAAAGGATTCCACCATGTCCCTGGCGAAAGGAACCACATCCTGGTAGGGCGGGCCCACCTGGGTCATCCGTTCCAGGCATCCTACCTTGATCCAGGTATCCTTTCGATTGGCCACCAGGTTTTTAATCCTGCGGTAATCCGGGTGTTCCAACCCCTTGTCAACATCGGGCCGCCCCATATGGTCAATGGCGATGGGGGTGGGAATTTCCATCAGCAAACCTTCAATATCCGCTAATTCCTGGGATTCGAAGTAGACGATGATATGCCAGCCGTAGGGGGCGATCAGCTTGGCAATCTTTAAATAGTATTCCTTGGGTTGGATATCCACCAGCCGTTTGACAAAATTAAAACGGATGCCTCGAACCCCCGCTTCATGCATGCGTGTAACCTCATCCTCGGTGAGGTTTGCGCCGACCACGGCAACACCACGGTACCGCCCATTGCTGGACATCAGCATGTCGATCATGGCGGAATTATCAGTACCGTGACAACTGGCCTGTACCAGCACACTGCGGCTGAATCCCAGACGTTTGTGCAAGGCAAAAAGGGTTTCTTTGGGAGCATCCACCGGAGTGTATTTTCTTTCAGGGGCAAACGGGAATTTATCGGCCGGGCCAAAAACATGACAATGAGCGTCGCAGGCTTTTTCCGGAACTACAAAGTCCGGTCTTTTCGGGTTGGGGTGGAAGGGGCGATAGCTCATCTTGTTAGAATTTTCATGCGGTGTTTTCCGGACAATTTTTCCCGCACCGACTTACACGTTTTCCAGGATGATGTGGCCCAATGCGGTATTTGAGGCTGGCACGTGATAGTGACGATGTACTTCTTTTACCTGATCATCCAGGGCGCCGCGCATGATCAACCACATCACGGTTTCAACCCCTTCGGCGCCGGTCTCCCTGATGTATTCAGTATGTGGAATTTTGGTCAGCCTCAACGGATCCGCCGTCAGGTCATCGAGAAAACGATTATCCCATTCCCGGTTGATGATTCCGGCCCGCTCCCCGTGTAGTTGGTGAGACATGCCACCGGTGCCGAAAACCACGACCTTCAGATCTTCGTGGTAGGCTTCCACCGCTTTCCTTATCGCCCGGCCCAGTTCAAAACAGCGGGCACCAGTGGGCGGCGGGTACTGCACAACATTCACGCACAGGGGCACTACTTTGAACGGCCATTCCTGGGGCTGGCCACACATCAGACTCAGCGGCACTGTCAGACCATGATCGACCACCATTTCATTGATGATAGCCATATCAAAGTGAGCAAAAATGAGAGAGGTGCCCAGATGCCGGGCCAACTCGAAATGCCCTTTGACCACAGGCACCGGTCGCGGCCCCCAGCCTTCGTCTGCGGGCGCGTACTCATCGGCAATTCCCAAGGCAAAGGTGGGGACGACATCCAGGCCAAAGGCGTTGGCGTGATCGTTGTACACCAGGATGACCACATCCGGGTTAAGCTCTTTAAGCCACTGTTTGGACTTTTTGTAACCGGCAAACACCGGCTGCCAATAGGGTTCATCCGCTTTCCCCGAATCCAGTGCCGCACCGATGGCCGGCACATGTGAAGTTCCTACCCCTGCTAATATCTTGGCCATTATTGGTCCCCCTCCTGCCACTCACTTTTGCTGCGATTACCATCCGGCGAGCGACCGCCGTTGAGCATCATCTGGGCATATTCGTCCTGGCTCATCCCGCACATCTTCCCGGCGACATACTGAAAGGATTTGCCGTCAGTGGCCGCAATTTTCGCAGTGTAATAAATATTGCCGCCTAACTTGATCATCCCCAGCCAATCCCGGTCCAGTACCGCCTGGCGCTGTGCTTCTGTCATGGGAAATCGCTTGAGACAAGCCTCCTCATCCGCCAGAAAGGCCTCACGATTTTCCGGCTTCAGCAGAGACATACAGAACATATTCAAATGAAAACCCTGGTGGGACTTGTCAAAATCGAAGACATAGGTGCCTGGTATGTCATGGTAATCGTGGTCGCCCGCGGTCATCGCTTATTTCCTGTCATTTGTCTTAATTAGTGTGGGCACAACCCTACCTCTCAGCAACGATGTAACAGATCCAGCCCGGGTCTGCGTCACCAGATTCGGTGGGTGCAAAAACTCCGTTCCCTTCATTGCTTTCTTCATCTGTACCTTCCCAGTAAACGGTGCTGTGTGCAAAACCGGCTTCGGACAGCAACTCGCGGATTTCGGGCAGAGTCCACAGGCGCCAATCGTAGCTAAAAGCCTTGTCCAGGCGTGATTTATCCGAAAATTCGAAGTGGATATGGCAGGTCATGCGCGAATCAATCGGATTGAAGGACGCCTGGTCCCAGATGTAGGTAAAACCGTCACACTCCCGCTCCTCGATGAGTTCTTTGGGTGCATCGTAACCGCCGTAGGCGTCGAGAAAGAAAACCCCATCATCCACCAGGGCGTCATGCACCGCGCAAAAATATTCCAGCAAGTCTCCCCGCTCAAGAAACAGGAAATAACTGAAATTCATGGCGAGGACTATATCTGCCGATTCGGTCTGAGCTTCGAGCACATTCTCCTGCAACAAAATGATGCGGCTGAACTGGTCGTCATCCAGCTGTTCCAGGTTATTGAGCCGCCCCCACTCCAGCACATCGCAATCCCAGTCAATACCAATGGCGTAATGCCGGGTGTCACGGCGGACCCATTCGCACGCCGTGTTAAGGGTTCCGCAGAAATCTTCGCGCAATAATTTCGCCGGACGATGCCTGAGCTTGTGCCAGGTTTCCTCGATAAAATCGATTTCGGCTTCGCTGTCCTGAACGGATTCCTGGTAGAGATAGTACCGGTCAGCCTGGTCGGCTATCTTCTGTCTGCGCAGGCGAACCACAACTCAGCTACGGTTTTGGGAGGAGGACCGCTGTGGGTAGTGACCCTGGACATATTCCTCGATCAACTGCAGGAAATCATCGGTCAGTGTTTCACCGCGCAGGGTGATGTGTTTCTTGCCATCGACAAACACCGGGGCAATGGGCGCCTCGCCAGTACCCGGGAGGCTGATACCAATATCCGCATGGCGACTTTCACCCGGGCCGTTAACCACGCAACCCATCACGGCCAGGGAAAGGTTTTCAACGCCCTCGAACTGCATTTTCCACTCCGGCATGCGCTCGCGTACAAAAGTCTGTACGTTCTTTGTCAGCGACTGGAAATAGGTGCTGGTAGTGCGCCCGCAACCCGGGCAGGCAATAACCATAGGTGAAAAAGCCCGCAGGCCCATGCTTTGCAGCAATTCCTGGGCGACGATCACTTCATCCGTCCGGGGTTGGTCAGGCTCCGGGGTCAACGAGATCCGTATGGTGTCACCGATCCCTTCTTGCAACAGTACCGCCAGGGCAGCCGTGGACGAAACAATACCCTTGCTGCCCATGCCCGCCTCGGTCAGCCCCAGGTGCAGGACATAATCACAACGCCCGGCAAGCGCCCGGTAAACACTGATCAGATCCTGCACATCACTGACCTTACAGGACAGGATGATCCGGTCATGTGGCAACCCCAGGCTTTCAGCCTGCTGTGCGCTCTCGAGTGCGGACCTGATCAGCGCTTTGCGGGTGACGACCGTTGCGTCCTCGGGTTGGCTCTTCCGGGCATTTTCATCCATCAGGCGGGCCAGGAGACGGGCGTCCAGGCTGCCCCAGTTAACGCCAATTCGAACCGGTTTGCCGTGCTCCAAAGCCAGGCCGATGATGGTGGCAAACTGGTCATCGCGCTTGCGCCCGAAACCCACGTTGCCGGGGTTGATCCGGTACTTGGCCAGCAATTGAGCGCATTGGGGCACCTGTTGCAGTAGCTGGTGTCCGTTGTAATGGAAATCACCGATCAGGGGCACCTCGCAGGACATCATCTCAAGGCGGCGGGCAATTTCCGGGACCGCTTGTGCCGCCTCCAGTGTATTGACCGTGATTCGAACCAACTCGGACCCCGCGCGGGCCAGTTCAGACACCTGGATTGCGGTTGATTTCGCATCGGCGGTATCGGTGTTGGTCATGGACTGAACCACGATGGGGTGCTGGCTTCCGATGAGGATATTGCCAACCCGGACTGTTGGCGTTGTGCGCCGACCGGCAACTTTAGGCTGCATGGTGCGTCACTGCCCCGGTTCCAGCATGCCCGGTTCCAGCTTTTTGATGCGGATTAAACCGCATCATCCTCAGACTGCTCAGCTTGATGCTGGTAATGCACGTGGAATTTGGGGTCACTGATCACCGGCCAGGCAGACTTCAGATACTGCCACATGGACCACAGAGTGAGTGCCGCGGCGGTATACAAGAGCAATTCACCGATCAGCGCGATTGGAATCCAAGCCATATTCTCGTGGTATAACAGAAATCCGATAGCCGTCATCTGGAAGATGGTTTTCAACTTGCCGACCCCGGACACTTTCACCAATGCCTGTTCACCAATCTCCGACATCCATTCACGCAGGGCGGATATCGTGAGTTCTCGGCCAACGATGATTGCGGCAGACATGGCAAATATGACCTGGTAGCTCTCCTGGCGTTGTACCAGCAAAATTAACGCGGTGGCGACCATAATCTTGTCCGCAACCGGGTCCAGGAACTCGCCGAAGCGCGATATCTGCCCTGTTTTGCGGGCGACATAACCATCGGCGATATCAGTCACCGCGGCCAGCACAAAAACCACGGTACAGGCAAAGTTCGACCACTCAAAAGGCAGGTAAAAAAACAATACCAACACCGGCACAAGCGCGATGCGTATCAGGGTCAGCATGGTCGGAACCGTGATTGTCATGGTGGGCCGGAGATGTACATATTCGGGAATGGCATTATGGCAGATCAGTGCAGAGCCCGAAAGATTTCTTCAGCTAAAAGCCGGTTGATACCGGGCACGCTGGACAGTTCTTCCACTCCTGCCTTGTTCACACCCTGCAGGCCACCGAAGTGATTCAACAGGGACCTGCGCCGCCTGGAACCAATGCCCGGAATCTTTTCCAACCTGGAACGGGTGGCGGCTTTCTGACGCCTCCCACGGTGGCCCGTGAGTGCGAAACGATGCGCTTCATCACGAATCTGCTGAACAAGGTGTGAGGCTGGCGAATCCGGTCCGGGGCGGTAACTGCGCAATGGCTGGGGCAATATCCATTCTTCATACCCCGCTTTTCGTGCCTTGCCCTTGGCGACGCCCATCACAGGAATCCCGGTCAGTCCAAACTCGCCCAGTACCTCCAGCGCCTGTTTCAGCTGACCTTTGCCCCCATCGATCAGAATCAGGCCGGGCATACTACCCTCCTCTTTGCATAAACGCCCATAGCGCCGGGTCAGCACCTGTTTCATGGCGGCATAGTCATCTCCCGGTGTGATCCCTTTCAGGTTGTACCTGCGGTAGCGAGACTTGATCGGCCCGTTAATGTCAAATACCACGCAGGATCCGACCGTCTGCTTGCCTGCGGTGTGGGAAATATCGAAGCAGTCGACGAACTGCGGTATCTCATCCAGCCCAATCAGCTGCTGCAAGGCCTCGAACTGTCTGGCCATATTGGCACGGCTGGCCAAGCGCATTTTCAGCGCCTGCATTGCATTGGTCCCAGCCAGTTCCAGCATGTGCCTCCTGTCTCCCCTGGGGTGTGGCTGGATGGAAACTTTCCTGCCGGCTTTTTCCGTGAACACGGCCGCCAATAATTTCCGGTTTTCCACCTCGTGCGACAAAATCAGCTGTGCCGGCGCCAGCCTGTCCTGGTAGTACTGCCCCAGGAAGGCATCCAGGACTTCGCCCGATTCGCGCCCTTGGGCCTGGCTGGGAAAATGACTGCGCTGTCCCAGGTTTCTGCCACCACGGAAAGAGACCAATTGGACACAGCTTTTCCCTTGTTCCTGCGCCAGTGCAATAAAATCGATGTCGCCCCGGCTGGCGGCAACAAACTGTTGCGCCTGCATTTGTTTCAGTGCATTGATCTGGTCACGAAACATGGCGGCAGATTCATAAACCTGCGCCGTTGCCGCCCGTTCCATGCGGGCAATCAAGCGGGTCATGACTTCCTGGTTTTTGCCCTGCAAGAATAAGGTGGCGTCATCCACCTGTGCTGCGTAGTCTGCCCGGCTTACCAGGCCTACGCAAGGCGCTGTACAGCGCCTGATTTGGTATTGCAGGCAGGGCCGCTTCCGGTGGGAAAAATAACTGTCCTCACAATTGCGAAGGCGAAATAATTTATGGATCAGGTTAATGCTTTCACGCACAGACCCGGCTGAAGGATAAGGGCCGAAATAGCGTTTCTTTTTATCCCGGGCACCGCGATGGAATGCGATTTGCGGGAATTCATGCTGCGTGCTCAGCGCGATCCAGGGATAGGATTTGTCGTCACGTAACAGTATGTTATAACGGGGCTTGAGGGACTTGATCCATTCGTTTTCAAGCAGCAGCGCTTCGCCTTCCGTGCGCGTCAGGCTGACTTCGATCCTTGCAACCCGGGCAATCATGCGCATGATACGCTCAACTTTAGGTCTTGCGTCAAAGTAACTGGCCACCCGTTTGCGGAGATTTTGTGCTTTGCCAACATACAGGACTGTGTCCTGGGTATCTCGCATCAGGTAGACACCGGGTCGGGTCGGCAGCCTGCTTGCGCAAGCCTTGCCGTCAAATACGGTGGATGAGGGTTCAGGCATCTGCCTCTAGTTCTTTTTCAATTAATTTTCTTACTCTTTCCAGATCGTTCTGTGTATCTACTCCAGCGGGTATGAACTGACAGGCCTGAGCCATCCGGATTTTGCTCCCGCTCTCCAGAAAGCGTAATTGTTCAAGTTTTTCGGCTGATTCCAAGGGCGTAGCCTGCATCGCGGTAAACGCCCGCAGGGCCCCGGCGCGGTAAGCATACAAACCAACATGTCTTTGCCAGATAATTCCGGATTGCAATGCAGCCTCCAGCTTGCCCCAATTCCTGGGGTAAGGCACCACGGAACGGCTGAAGTACAGCGCATGACCATTTTTCCCAGTAACCACTTTGACCACATCGGGATTTGTTATTTCCTCCTTGCTGTCCAGTGGCCAAAACAGGCTAGCGACATCGGCAGCCGGATCGCCGACCAACAAACCGGCAACCTGGTCGAGGCACGAAGCCGGTATCAGCGGTTCGTCCCCCTGCAAATTTACAATCAACTGCTCGTCGCCCCAACCCAACTGATCAGCACATTCGGCGATCCGGTCACTACCGCTTTGGTGCGCCTGTGAAGTCAGAACGACATTGGCCCCAAATTTCCTGGCAATTTCAAGAATCTTTTGGTCATCCGTTGCAATAACCACTTTTTTCACGGAGGCACAACAAGCCCTGCGATAAACGTGTTCAATAAGTGGCCGGCCTGCAACATCCAACAATGGTTTGCCGGGCAGCCTCTGTGAGGCCATCCGAACAGGGATCACAATGTTGTATTCGCTATTCACCACTTTTTGTGACCTGCTGCAAGACCTGTTGCAGCAGTAACTCTTCCCATTGCTGTGGTAAAAGTGCATCGACGGTCAGAAACCAGGCGTTGTTCAAACCAAGACCCATGCACTTCACTGCATCTTTTTCAGTCATCATGATCGGAAGGTCTTTGTCCATGGCGGTAAAATCCGCCTTTGAATACGCATAATGATCGGGGAATGCATATTCAATTACTTTGATCCCGGTGTGCTGTAACAGATTAAAAAAACGTTTCGGATTAGCAATCCCGGCGACCGCGTTGACGGTGCAGCCGGTGAACTGGGACAAACGCCACGCCTCTCCGCCAGCCAGGGATTTCAACAAACCCGGGACCAGTGACATGTTTTGGGCATCAATATCTGCCGGCAGACAGTCCGACTCACCATTGATGATCACATGATCAAATGACGACAGCCTTAACGGGGGTTCGCGCAGCGGTCCGGCAGGCAGCAGACGACCATTGCCAAAGCCTCTGCTGCCGTCAACCACACAAATTTCCACGCTCCTGGGCAGTCGATGATGCTGCAGCCCGTCATCTGAAATAATCACGTTGACCTTTTTCTTCAGCAGGGAACGCGCCGCATCACAGCGATTCGCTGCCACAATAACCGGCACACCGGTTCTGCAGGCAATCAGGAGCGGTTCGTCACCTACAACATCGGGGTGTGACGCAGGGCTGACCAGCCGCAGACCGCGCTCTTTACGACCGTATCCGCGGCTGATGACTCCAGGTGTCAGGCCGGCTTCAGTAAAAATACGGCACAGGCGGATCACCAGTGGAGTCTTTCCGCTGCCCCCGGCGATGATGTTTCCTACAACAACAATGCAGGTCCCGGCGAGGTCTGCGTATTTCTTTTTTGATTTCCACTGCTTGTCGATTCGGATTGCCAACTGGTACAAAGGCACCAGGCCATTTAGCCACGCCGGGACCGGCTCATCGCCATACCAGATACCGTCCAGGCGATGTTCTAAGTCAGCCCGCACGATCCTGGTCACCCTTGTCGTCCTTGCCGAACTGGGCCTGGTACAACCTGGCATAGGTTTCGCCGCGCTGCAGGAGATCGTCGTGTGTACCGGATTCGATCATCCGTCCCTGCTCCAGCACGATGATCTGGTCCGCATTCTCAATGGTGGACAGCCGGTGGGCAATTACCAGTGTGGTGCGGTGTTTCATGACTTCAGACAAGGCCTGCTGAATCGCCTTCTCGGACTTGCTGTCCAGGGCAGAAGTGGCCTCATCCAGAATCAAAATGGGGGCATTCTTCAACAGGGCGCGGGCTATCGCTATCCTTTGTCT
The DNA here is from genome assembly GCA_022565025.1 of Pseudomonadota bacterium. Taxonomy (GTDB): domain Bacteria; phylum Pseudomonadota; class Gammaproteobacteria; order Xanthomonadales; family SZUA-36; genus JAJRRA01. The sequence goes on along the minus strand of JADFKH010000053.1, from coordinate 5,404 downwards.
CTGGCCACCGGACAAAAGCGTGCCTCTTTCTCCAACCATGGTATCGAGTTGTTCCGGCAACTGTTCAATAAATTCCATGGCATGCGCATCCCTGGCGGCCTTTGCGATCGCTTCAGGGGATGCACCGGCCAGTGCTCCATAAGCAATATTTCCTGCCACCGTATCGTTAAACAGGATAATGTCCTGGCTGACCAGGGCGATCTGGCTGCGCAGGTTTTCGAGCTTGTATTCGGAAAGCTCCCGCCCGTCCAGCAGGATATGGCCTCCACTGTAGGGATAAAATCGGGGCAACAATCCCGCCAGGGTCGTTTTGCCGCTGCCCGAATGCCCGACCAGAGCAGTAACGCTGCCAGGGGGCACTTTGAAGCTGATGCCTTCGAGTACGGCCTTTTCGCTTGAGTCGTAAACGAAACTCACGTTGCGAAATTCGATCGCACCTTGCACGCGATCGATCGAATACTCGCCGGAATCAGTTTCCGCCTCGGTGTCCAGCACAGCAAAAATACTTTCAGCCGCAGCAATGCCTTTTTGTATTTGCGACTGCACCGTGGTCAGGCGTTTGAGCGGTGGAATGGTGCCGATCATGGCCCAGAAAACCACCGTAAACGTACCCGCCGAAATATCATTCAACATGCTTGGACGTGTTGCCACTACCATCAGCAGCACCAACGCAATGCCTGCGGCAAGTTGCACCATGGATGAGCTGGCCAGGCGGGTAACCACCATGCGCATATGCAGACGACGGGTTTTCTCATTGACCGAGCTAAAACGTTGTTTTTCTGCGTCCTGGCCCTGAAATACCTTGACCACCTGTTGTCCGACCACCGCTTCTTCTGTCACGTGCGACACATCCCCCATGGAATCCTGAATCCGGTGGCTGATTTTCCGGAAGCGACGACTGATCACGGTCACCAGCAGGCCAATCATAGGCACCAGCAGCAACATGACCAGCGACAACATCAAGTTCGCGGCCAGCATGACCGCAAGCAGCATGATCACCAGCATGATATCCCGGAATGCAGCGATCACGGACCGGGTGGCCGCATTGGCCACCTGCTCGCTGTTATAGGCCAGCTTGGAAATCAACTGCCCCGAACTGTTGCGGTCGTAATAGGCAGCCGGCAAGCTGACATACTGGTTGAATAATTCCTGACGCAGGTCGGCGACGACTTTCCTGCCCACCCATTCCATGCCGTAAACACCCACAAAATTACCGGCCATGCGGGTGATGGCAACAATGAAGATAACCCCCGCCAGCCACAGGCCGTACTCGGAATCTTTGCCCACAAACACACGATCAATCAGGGGTTCCATGAACTTGATGAACGCAGCCTGCATGCTGGCATCGATGCTCACGCCGATGACACCCAACGCGAACATCCACCGGTAGCGTTTGGTATAACCCCACAGGCGTTTATAGACAACGAGAGCTGAGTTGCCTGAGCCTGAGTTGTCGGCTCCCGTCATTCTTCGCTTCCAATCGTCCGCTCGGTGGCGATGGAAAGATTGCTAAAACCCAGTTGGGCTGCCACATCCATTACCGTGACCACGAAATGGTGAGGCGTCTCGCGGTCCGCTCTAAGTATCAGCGGCAGGTCGCGATCATCACCGATGGCCTCTTTGAACGCGGCCTTGATCGTGTGTTCCTTGCTGTCAACCAGCTGCCGGTCATTGAGAAACATGAGGCCGTTGGCATCAATCACCAGCTCCAGGCGTTCAGCCAGATCAACTGGCGCGTCCACCGCGCTGGCCTCGGGAAGGTCGACTTTCAACACGGCCTGCTGGTCGAAGGTGGTGCTGACCATGAAAAAGAGCAGCAACAGGAACACCACGTCGATCAACGAAGTTAGGTCTATGTTGGGCTCTTCCTTTACACGATTCTGGAGTTTCAAGGCTTAAGGAACCTCCGACTATTCATCAGCCACCCGGCACAGCCGACCTGAGTTGTGCCACGTTGCTGCGTTCAATGGCCTCAATCAGGTCAATCGCCTGCTCTTCCATTGAAACGACGTATTCTTCCACGCGTCCCTTGAAGTAGCGATAAAAAAAGAAACTGGGTATTGCAACGGTGAGCCCGGCCGCTGTCGTAATCAGGGCCTCAGAGATTCCGCCCGCCAACACATTGGCATTGCCAACCCCATGTTCAAGAATCGAAGAAAAGACCTTGATCATGCCAATCACGGTGCCCAGCAAGCCCAGCAAAGGTGAAATCCCGGCTATCGTGCCCAGCGTATTGAGAAATCGCTCGAGCCGGTAGATCACATGCCTGCCGGTGTCTTCAACCGCCTCCTTGATCAATTCGCGGGGCCGGTGGCGGTTGACCAGTGCTGCCGCCAGCACACGCCCCAGAGAAGAACCCGATCTCAGTTGCTCGATATGGCGCCGGTCGAGCTCATGCCGGGATGCCCAATCTTCCACCTGTTCACCCACACCATCAGGGACCACCTGGCTACGACGCAGGGCCCACAGGCGTTCTGCAATAATCGTCAACGCCAGTATGGAACACGAGATAATCGGCACCATCAACCAACCGCCGGCAATAATAATTTCAAGCACTTTGTATCACTCCAATGTCTAGAGGCTGCCCAAATGATACATGCGGCACCCTTATCAGGCTATGCTAACCCTTATTTTTTTGCCAAAGTCGCTCAGGGACATTCCGGAGCGGCGGGCCAGCGCTGGTCTGTCCCTTGGCCTTGATCGTTTGTTCTTTGTATGAGCTGCAGACCGTTAAATCAGGTTTCAGGAAGCTCCTTTCTATCCACGGAGACCGCAAACCGAATGATCGATGCTCATGGGGCCCTTCTGGTCAAGCACTCTAACAAGTTCGAACGACATCGTGCGGCTTGGCGTTTCCGGTACCATCGCCGCCATGGCGTTCTGTCGAAATGGGCTCCTTGGAAATTTTAATGTCAAGTCCCTGACAATTGTATTATCTTAATATTATCCACCGCACATTATTGAACAATGTGGTTTGGTTTCTTGAATTTCATCGGAGAATGACAGTGAGAGATTTTTCCTCGCGTGTTCACTTATTCCTGGTCTGTATCTTGGTCACTTTATTGGGTGGGTGCGCCGCCTACGGAGGCGCCGCTTCGTCGCCGCAACACCATCCACCACATCGTGAAGATCATTACGGCATCCCTAAGGGTCACATGCCTCCCCCGGGTGAGTGTCGTATCTGGTTCCGTGACCGCCCACCTGGACAGCAGCCCCCTCCCGGCGATTGCTACGACTTGGAGCAAGTCGTTCCACGGGACGCGATCCTGGTGCGAGGCTAGACCAATATGGGAAGGACTTGGTAGAGTAAGGTGGTCTCGGGTCGATGGCGTGCATAAACTGCTCAATTGCTCGTAGGCTTTTGCTTTTATGATGCGAATCGAAGCTCTGCGTTTGCAGCGGATACTAAATTGGCTATGGACATTCCGGGCCGGCGGGCCAGCGCCAGATCCGGTTTCTTTTGCGGCGGGCGCTTTGGGCGTGAATTTCTCCGTCGGCCGTAATCAAAATTCGCACTGCACCACACTCGCCGGTGGACCAGAATTTCGAGCCGGCGTCGATATAGCGCTGCCTGATTTCATCCCGGGGAAACCCGAAGCGGTTGCCCAGGGATGCTGTTGCAATAGATGCTTCGGGCCTGACCGCTGCAATGAACTCCGTCGCCGAAGATGTTTTGCTGCCATGGTGCGGTACAAAAAGAATATCGTGAGGTGCGAGCATGGTGGTTCTCAAGCGGTTCTCTATTGCGGAGGTGATATCACCGGTTAGCAGTACACTGGCTTGCGGCCCCCGGACGCTCAGCACACAGGAACTGTCGTTACCCAGGTAGGGCAATGCCATGGAGGGATGAAGCACCTGGAATTCAAAACCGTCATGAGACCAGGCAAGATCGGAGTGACAGGGTTCAATGTTACCGGGCTGAGCCGGAAGGTTGGCGAATAGTGCCGCTGTCGGATAACGTTTTAACAGGGTAGCAAGACCACCGGCGTGGTCGAAGTCACCGTGACTGATGATGATCTGCTCCGGCGCATGCCGGCCCAGGCTTGCCAGGGCTGGTGTGACTACCGTGTCGACCAGGTTTTGCTCGCGGCCATCGCCCGGTCCCGAATCATATAACAGCGTGTGATGCTCGGTGCTTAACAGCACCGCCATACCCTGCCCTACATCCAGTGCCTCTATCAGGAGAGAACCACTTTCCGTGCGTGGGCCCGGAGGCAAGAACAAGGGCAAGATTAGAAATAACCCTATCCAGCGAACGGGGAATCCGGCTGGAAGTAACAGCAACATCCCACCGAGCATTGCCAGCACCACCGTCAATATGCCCGGTGCAGACAGGATGGGAACCGGACCCTGCAGAGCGGCAAGGAATTCAAGATATGAAAACAGAACGGCGGAAGCCTCTCCCGCCAGTCTGAGCAGCAGGCTTGCAACGGCCATTGAAATCGGCAGCAAGGCAACACCCGCAAGGGTCAGCGGCACCACTACCAAACTGACCCAGGGAATGGCCCCCAGATTTGCCAGGAAACCGACCGGACTGAAGGACTGGAACCACAAGACGGTGACCGGCAACATCGTCACCATGATGCCGGCTTGCGCCAGCATTGCGGTTTTCCACCAGGAAATCCGGCCATTACGCGGAACGAACATGATTAACAGAACTGCAACCGCGAGGAATGAAAACCAGCTGCCTGAGCTCAGCGGGGCAAGGGGGTCTACAGCAAGAACGACCGCCAGCGCAAGGACCCATGCCCTGGCCGGATGAACGGCGCGGTTGAATGCCAGTGCCGAGACCGCCACGGCCAGCATCAACACGGCCCTCTGGGTTGATACACCCCAGCCGGCCAGGGTGGCATAAGTCAGGGCCGCGAAAAGCGCGCCTGCAAGAGAAGCACCCAATCCCCAGCGGGCTGCCACGGTCACGGGCAATAATATCATGCTGATGCGGGCCAGCCAGGCACCCCCCACGGCTGCAAGACCCACATGCAGTCCGGATATGGCCAGTAGATGCGAAGTTCCGGTAGATGACAGCAATTGACGATCTTTGAATGACATCCCACTGCGATCCGCAATTGCAAGCGCCTGCACGACTCCACGCGTCCGTTCGTTATCCAGCAGCAAGGAAATTTTTTTCCTTACGAAGCTGCGTGCGCTTTGAAAGTAGTATTGATTGAGTGCCCTGGACGATAAAAACTCACCATGACGAACGGTCCCCAGGCCCCCGATTTTCTCAGAAAACAACCAGCGTTCCCGGTCACCCCCCTGAAAGTTTACCCGCCCCCAGGGTGGTTTTAACTGCAAACCCAGGCGCCAATTTTCTCCCACGGATAATAAGGGGAAATCACGGTACCAGTATACGAGCAGGCTGCCAGGCAATTCCTGCTGGTCATCATCAGGCAAGGGATCA
>JADFKH010000238.1 GCA_022565025.1 Pseudomonadota bacterium | reverse complement strand
ACAAAACTCCCTGGAACCGGGAATCAGAAATGGCCAAGACTAAAAACAGCTATCAATGTGAAAACTGCGGAGCCCTGCTGGGTAAATGGGCCGGTCAGTGCCCCGAATGCAGGGAGTGGAACTGCATCGTCGAAACCCGGCCGGAATCCCGTCCCGGTGGGCGATTCAGCGCTTATTCCGGCCAGTTGGTCAACGACATCAAAGACCTTGCTGCTGTAGATCATTCTGCAGTCAGTCGCATGACAACCGGAGTCGGAGAGCTTGATCGGGTGCTGGGAGGTGGCATTGTCCCTGGCTCCGTCATCCTGCTGGGAGGAGATCCGGGTATCGGTAAGTCAACGTTATTGTTGCAGTTAGCGGCTGCGCTCGCTGGCCGTTATTCCTGCTTGTACATCACCGGTGAAGAGTCGCTGGAACAGTTAGGCATGCGCGGGCGGAGGCTTGATCTGTCCCTGGCAAAAATCCGTTGTCTGACCGAAACCTCAGTTGAACAGATTATCGGTCATGCAGCGCAGGAAAAACCCCAACTGATGATTGTCGATTCGATTCAGACTGTTTATTCAGAAGCCCTGGCATCGGCTCCGGGTTCGGTTGCCCAGATCCGAGAATCTGCAGCCAGCCTGGTGCGTTGGGCAAAACAGAACCGGTGTTGTGTCATCCTGGTGGGCCATGTCACCAAGGAAGGCGCCCTGGCGGGGCCCAAGGTGCTGGAACACATGGTGGACACGGTACTGTATTTCGAAAGCGACGGTGGCAGCCGGTACCGGGTGATTCGGGCGGTCAAGAATCGATTTGGTGCGATCAATGAACTGGGTATGTTCGCGATGACCGGCAAGGGGCTCAGGGAAATAAAGAACCCATCCGCAATTTTCCTTGCGGGACATTCAGACCCGGTACCGGGTAGTGTCATCACGGTTGTCCGCGAAGGAACACGACCCATACTGCTCGAGGTCCAGGCGCTGGTCGATCAGAGCCAACTTCACAACCCGCGCCGCGTGGCGCTGGGGCTGGATCACAATCGCCTTGCAATGATGCTTGCCGTTCTGCACCGCCAGGGTGGCGTAGCCCTGGCTGACTACGATGTTTTCATCAATGTGGTTGGTGGTATGAGGATCACCGAAACCGGGGCGGACCTGCCCATGTTGCTGGCATTATTTTCAAGTTACCGCGACCAGCCGATGCGGCAAAAAATGATCTGTTTTGGCGAAGTGGGCTTGTCCGGTGAGATTCGCCCCGTCCACGATGGTGAACAGCGCTTGTCTGAAGCCGCCAGCCATGGATTTGACCACGCCCTGGTGCCGGCTGCCAACGCCCCGCGCAAGCCCATAAAAGGATTGTCCGTCGTTCCCGTGCGAAGTGTCTCTGCAGCGCTGGATCAAGCTTTGGACTGAGAAAATAAGGCCCCCTACATAGCCTGCAAACCAGGTGCAACTATTCTTGATCACAAATGGTGGATCGTGATCAGCCTCAACAATCAATCAGGCGCCTGGTTAGGCTTGACCATGACTTTGCTGATCACGTTGTCCTTGATTTCGACGATAGTCATGATGTGCCGGCCGATCCTGATACTGGTATTGCCTGCTGGAATATCAGCCAGTTCTTCCAGCAGCAAACCGTTGAGTGTACTGGCTTCTTCTTCAGGCAGATCCCAACCTGTTTTGCGGTTGAGCGCCCGAATAGTGATAATGCCGTCGACCAGGTAGTTGCCGTCGTCAAGTTTGCGCACGTAACGGGTTCTCGCCCGGCTGTCAGAGGTATATTCGCCGACAATTTCTTCCAGAATGTCATCCAGTGTCACCAATCCCTGGATGTCTCCATATTCATCCACAACCAGGCCCATCTGTCGTTCCCTGGACTGGAATTCGAGCAACTGCTGGGTGAGCCCGGTGCCCTCCGGAATGAAGTAGGGTTTGCGCACCGAACGTTTCAGGTTGTCAAAGGTGAGGGCGCCGTGTGCAAGCTCGGCGATGACCGCTCGGATATGCAACAAACCCTCCACCTGGTCGATACTCTCCCTGAAAACCGGCAGGCGTGTATAGACGGTCTGGGTTAGCTGGATCAGGATATCCTCCCAATCATCATCGAGGTTGATGCCGACGATATCCTGCCGGGGAGTCATCACGTCCTCCACAGTTGCCTGCTCCAGGTTGAGAATATTAACCAGCATGCGCTGATGGTCACGTGGAATCATGCCGCCTTCCTGTACCAGGGTTCTCAACTCCTCCCGGTTAAGCCGCTCGATCACATCCACGTTGGTGCGGACCTTGAAAGGCTTTAAAACAAAGTTGGCCAGTGTGTTAACCAGCCAGACCACCGGGTAAAGAACCTTCAACAGAATGGTCAAAACGTACGAAGCTGGAAACGCAATGCGTTCCGGATGTACGGCGGCAACAGTCTTTGGCGCCACCTCGGCAAAGATCAGTACAACCACCGTCATCACCACCGAGGCGATCCAGATACCGTTGGAACCAAATAGCCGAATGCCGATTACGGTAGCGATCGAGGCCGCAAGAATATTCACCAGGTTGTTTCCCAGGAGAATCAAGCCGATCAGGCGGTCCGGTTTTTGCAGCAGTTTTTGCGCAGTCCGTGCGCCACGGTGTCCCTGTTTGGCAAGGTGCCGCAGGCGATACTTGTTCAACGCCATCAGCCCGGTTTCGGAACTGGAAAAAAAACCTGAGAGAATGATCAGGATGACCAGGGTGATGTACAAACTGCCTAGAGGAATTTCTACCATGAATCAGGATCGCCAGCTGCGTCCCAGGAAAACTTCCAGCACCAGCTTGCTGCCAAAATAGGCTAACAGCAGCAGTACGATTCCGGCCAGCGTCATTCTCACCGCCAGGCTACCGCGCCAGCCGTAACGCCAGCGCCCCCATAACAGGAGCCCGAACACCAACCATGCCATGATGGACAGCACCGTTTTGTGGACCAGATGCTGGGCAAAAATGTCGTTGATGAACAAGAGACCGGAAAGCAGGGAAATTGAGAGCAGCAATAAGCCGGTGGTGATCAGCTTGAAAAGCAGGCTTTCCAAAATTTCCAGCGCGGGCAGGGTTTTGACCAGCGAATTGAGCTGATGATGTCTCAGGAAATGATCAATGATGGCAGCAAACAGGGCATAGACACCGGCAATGCTAAGCACGCCAAATGCCAGGACTGAGCTGATCAGATGCACCGCTATACCGGTTGACAGCTCGGTCATCGGGATCGCATCCTGTGGTAAAACCCACTCGAGCATTACCACGCCGACCGCAATGGGTAAGGCCACCAGTCCTGCGTCATAGAGTGTATTGCGGGTGAACGCCGAACCGATCAGCAATAGTATAATGACCAGTGCACAAAGAGATCCCAGGTGCGCCAGGTTGACATCAGGCGCTGCGGATCCAAACCAGTGATTGGCCTGTGCTATGGTATGAAACAGCACACCCACCAGGGCAAAGGTGAATGAGGTGCGCCTCCAGGCTAAGCGTGGAGTCCTTATGGATTTGTACAGCAAGACTGCCGCCACAACGTAGAAAATTGCTGCCAGAATTAATGATAAATCGTGGGTCATTTCAGTCCGAGCTACGGTGAGTTCTGCGGCTATAATAACCCAGTACTCCGTCAAGTTAATATTGACGGGTTCAGAGCTACCCAGATGTTCCAAGACAAGACGCAGTCCGCAGGAAATGGCATGTCCTTTTCAAGGGCTGCAACGCAGTATTGGAGCATCTGGGTAGCTCCCTTCGGGCGAGCCGTGAAGCGGTC
>JADFKH010000052.1 GCA_022565025.1 Pseudomonadota bacterium | reverse complement strand
CACATGCAGGCGCTTCTCCGCTTGCTGGCGCAGGCGTTGGTAGAGCATGGTGATTTCCGGCAGTAGAGGCAAGCGGCTGTTGGAACCCAACACCGAGATGAAATCCCGGAACTTTTCAGTGAAGTGTTCACCCCCGATGTCGGCCAGCAATTTGACCACGCGCGTGGCACTAACATGCGGGCTCTCCAACAGGCTGGCCACGGACTCCTCGGCGGCGATAGCGCCTGCCAGGGTCAGCATGTCGTCCCAGCCGGCCAGGTCGCTGCCGGCCCGGGCCAGTTCAAATGCCGCTTTCGCGTAGGGGCGGGCCAAGGTCGTCAGGCTGCTCATAATTCTTTGATCAACTTGTCGAGCAATTCGCGGTGCGTCTGCGTGTCGACTTCTCTTTCCAGGATCTTCCCGGCACCCAGCACGGCCAGGCTGGCGAGCGAAGAACGCAAGTCCTCGCGTGCCTGGTTGGCTGCCTGGGCAATATCGGCCTCGGCCGCAGCGACCTGGCGCTGACGCTCTGAATGTGCGTCGTCCTTGGCCTGGTCGAGAATCTGCGTGTGGCGCTGGGTGGCCTGCTCGACAATCTCGCTGGCCCTGTCTCGCGCCTCACGAATTTGCTCACCGACTTTGACTTTCGCTGCCTTGAGCTCCTGCTCCGCCTGGTCGGAAGCTGCCAGCCCCTCGGCAATGCGCTCCCGCCTCTCATCCATCGCCTGTATCAGCGGCGGCCAGATGAACTTCATGCAGAACCACACGAAGATCATCATCGCAATCGACTGCAAAATTAAAGTGGCATTGATATTCATGCCTTACCTCGTTCAGATGGTTTGGTTAGGTGTCCGAACCAGCAGACAGATTTGCATCGGCTGGGCGCCCATCCACCCAAAACCGATTCAGCCAGAACCAATTCACCAAAATTTATCCGCCCAGGGTGGCCTGTAGCTGACCGACAAATGGATTGGCGAATGTGAAGAACAACGCAATACCCACACCGATCATCGCAACCGCGTCCAGCAGGCCAATGGCCAGGAAGAACTTAATCTGCAACATCGGCGCCAGTTCCGGCTGACGTGCAGAACCTTCCAGCAGGCGGCCGCCCAGAATGCCAACGCCGATCCCAACGCCCAAGGCGCCCAGGCCGATGAGCAGCGCCACGGCGATAGCGGTCATACCAATTACAAATTCCATCGATCACTCCCGTTGTCAGAGATTATTTGCCAAAAAAATCATGTAATAAAATGTAAAAATCCTTAAAAAATGCTGACTATTGTAAAATGTTAGCCATTATAAATGTTGATCAATGGTGCTCGTGAGCCATACTCAAGTACACGATTGTCAGCATCATAAAAATGAATGCCTGCAGCGTCACGATCAGCAGGTGGAAAATCGCCCAGCTGAAGTGCATCAATTGCCCGAGCAGGAAAGCCATACCGCCGACCAGCAGCAATTCTGCCAAAAGCAGCCAGAGTGTTTTCTTGTTGTCGAGTTTACCCTTCAGGTTCAGCCACAGCGTGACGAACACTGTTGCGGTCGCGACCACCCAGAACCAGGCCGGGATGTGCTCACCGAATAGCGAACTCAAACCGCTGGCCACCAAACCGGATCCCGCGGTAAAAATCATCGCGATCAGAATGAAAATCAGTTCCCCAGCATACAGGTTACCGAATAGTCGCAGGCCCAGCGATACCGGCTTGGCCACCAAGGAAACAAGTTCCAGTATCAGGTTGGGGATGAAAAATACGATCTTTCCGGCCATGCTGTCCGACGCGAACGGCTGTCCGGTCAGTTCGCCAATGAAGCCAGCTACGCCCTTGATCTTAATGCTAAAGTAGATGATCAGAATGAACACCGTAATGGACATGCCCATGGTGACGTTCGCGTCCGTGGTCGGCACCACTTTCTGGTAGTGGATGCCGGCTGATGTGGCCACCCACGGCAGCCAGTCAACCGGGATCAGATCCATCATATTCATGAAGAAAATCCACACGAACAGGGTCAGCGCCAAGGGTGCAATGAATTTACTGCTGCCGTGAAAGGATTCCCGCACGCTGTTATCCACGAACTCGATAATGAACTCGATCGCAGCCTGGAATCGGGTAGGTACACCTGAGTTGGCTTTTTTAGCCACGTTGCGGAACAGGAAGTAAAAAGCGGCGCCCAGGACCACGGCCCAGAACAGGGAGTCCACGTTGAATGCCCAGAAACCCATGGCCTGGGCTTCTTCGGCCGAATCGGCCAGACCCCAACTACCATCCGCATGCTGACCAAAGGTCAGATTCTGGAGGTGATGCCTGATGTAATCGCTTTGTGTGATGTTTTCGCTGCCGCCAGCCATTGCAAATCCTGCTTACCAAATCCTGCCAATTATTGCCTTTGTTCCACTGGGATGGCGGCTTCGCCGCCCACCCGGAAGGTGTGTCCAATTACTCGAAATTCAAGTGCCTACCGTTAAAAACTTACCGCCCCTGGAACGCTAGGGCCAATCCAACCCAGGCCGCGATCAGCACACTGATCATGCCCAGGAAAAAATACCCGCCCGCCAGTGGCTTCACCCAAATGAACACCACCGCACATAACAAGCCGGTCAGTGCCAGTTTGCCGAACTCAGCCAAAGCTGCCGTACCCAGGAACGCTGCGCTTTCGCCCCCTATTTTTCGCACCACGAGAACGGTAAAGATCAACCCCGGCACATACACCGCAAGGCCACCGAACAGTGATGAATAGGCTGCCACCGGACTCACCAGTAACAACGCAAAGGCCAACAAGACCATAACCAGGGACTGGATTCTCAGGCTCCTGGCCAATTTAGTCCCGGTCGAATCGACCGGCGGAAGCTGATTCATCCCCGTCTCCGGCAACATCGTCCACTCGAATATAAATCGTGTGGCCCAATGCTCAATTTACCTTTGGACGCTTCTCAAATCGTTGAGCTCGGTCAGCCCGGGCCAAAGACACCGGAACAAAATGCGGCCAAAGACCGGCCATTTTAGCATTGTCTAATGAGCAGCGGCAATGGAGTAAAGGAACACCACTGGGGTCAAACACCACTGGTGCCAGAGTACTTACTCTGGCACTTTACTCTGACCCCTTTCATTTGTCGGAAAGGTTTAGTCGCTCCAGGATACCTTCGAACTCATCCGCATTATTGTAGGAGATGACCAGCTTTCCTTTGCCGGAAGCCAGGTGGTGGATTTTGACTTTCGCGCCCAAGTTCTCGCCAATACGGTTCTGCAAGCGGAGGATGTCTGGATCGATCCTGCGCCCGGTCCGTTGTTTAGGATGCAGCAGACGCCGCACAAGATTTTCCGTTTCCCGCACTGAGAGTCTCTTGTTGACCACTTCACGCACTGCCTCGACCTGAAGTTCTTCATCCAGCGACAGCAACGCCCGGGCGTGACCCATTTCAATCGCACGGACATCCACCATGTCCTTTACTTCCTGCACCAGCTCGAGCAAACGCAACAGGTTGGAAACGGCGGCTCTCGACCGGCCCACGCCATCGGCCGCTTCCTGGTGGGTCATCTGGAAGTCATCGATCAGGCGGCGCAGGGCTGTGGCTTCTTCCAGTGGATTGAGGTCTTCACGCTGGATGTTCTCGATCAGCGATATCGCAACCGCCACTTCGTCCGGGACATCCCGCACGACCGCCGGTATCTTATCGATTTTCGCCAGTTGGGCTGCCCGCCAGCGGCGTTCACCGGCGATCAGTTCGAACTCACCGTTGCCCGTTGCCCGGACCACGATGGGCTGGACGATGCCCTGCGCTCTGATGGAGCTGGCCAGCTCTTCCAGTTTTTCTTCATCAAAAACCGACCGGGGCTGATAACGTCCGGGGTGGATGACATCAAGCGGAAGTTGCCGGAGTTCCTCTCCTGACGCGCGCTCCGTGACATGTCTCAAGGTTGTCTGGCTTAGCAAGGAACTGAGACTGCGTCCAAGTGCGGGCTTTTTTCTTGCAGTCATATTACCTCTTTCTTTTCATAACGCCGCAGCATCTCACCCGCCAGCGTCAAATGAGCCACTGCGCCCTTTGAACGCGGATCGTACAACAAGACGGGCAGGCCGTAGCTGGGTGCCTCGGCGACACGAATGTTGCGGGGGACCAGTGTCCGGTAAACCCGGTCTCCAAAATTCTCGATCAATTGGTCCGATACAGCCGTGGCGAGATTGTTGCGACCATCATACATGGTGCGCAGCAGACCCTCGATTTCGAGATTCGGGTTCACGCTGGAACGGATCTGCTCGATGGTATTCAACAGGGATGTCAGACCTTCAAGGGCATAGTACTCGCATTGCATCGGGATCAACACGCTGTCGGCCGCGGTCAGGGCGTTCAGGGTCAAGATGCTCAGCGACGGCGGACAGTCGATGAAAATCCACGCATATTGCGCCAGCACCGGTTCAAGCGCCCGCTTCAAGGCGAATTCACGCTCATCGCGCTGCAGCAGGATTACTTCCGCAGCGGTAAGGTCGCCATTGGACGGCAGGAGGTCAAATTTCAACCCCTCGGGCTGCAGAAATGTATCCTGCAAGCTGCGTTCGCCAAGTAATACTTCACAGGCGGAAACCATCAACTTGCGCGGATTGATGCCGCAGCCGATGGTGGCATTGCCCTGCGGGTCCAAGTCCAGCAAAGCCACCGGGTAATTCATGCCGGCAAAAGCAGCCGCCAGGTTGACACAGGTGGTGGTCTTGCCTACACCCCCCTTCTGGTTCGCTACAGCTATGATACGGGCTGTCATTTGGGTCGTTTACTCAGCTAAATTTGTTGACGGACATAATGACGAGGTGACGGTCCTCTTGCAATCCCGGCACCTGAAGTTTTTCGACTGAGTGAACCTCCGTCCAGTCCGGCAAGGCTTCCAGTTCGGTTTCAGGATACTTTCCTTTCATGGCGAGGAGCATCGTGTCCCTGGCCGCGAGATGCCGTGAAGCTTCAACAAATCCGGTCAAGTTTGAAAGTGCCCTGCTGATGATGCAATTGGGCATTTTTTGCACTTGCCATGACTCCAGTCGTGCCTGCACGGGCCGGATATTCTCCAGTACTAACCGACGCTTAACTTGGCGCAGAAAACGGATTTTCTTACCCGTGCTGTCCAGTAATGTGACGCTCAACTCCGGCTGCAAGATGGCCAGCGGAATACCCGGCAATCCAGCACCTGTACCGGCGTCAAGCAAGTGTTCACCGCGAACCCAGGGCAGCACTGAAAGCGAATCGAGCAGGTGGCGCGAGACCATTTCAAGTGGATCCCGGACCGCGGTCAGGTTGTAGCTTGCATTCCACTGGACCAACAACTCCAGGTAAGAAAGAAGTTGCCGAACCTGCTCCGGATGCGCCTGCTTGCCAGGCAGGGCATTCAGACCAGCTACAAGTGATTCTGCTGGTGTGCAATGCCCGGTCCGCATGATCTTAGGGATCCTGGCAAATGGTGAGATCCAGCTCCTCCGCACGGTGACAGGCTACCCAGTCACCATGCTCCATGCGTCGCAGTGCGGGTACATCCGTCTCGCAGCGACTGACCTTGTAGAGGCAGCGTGTGTTAAAAATACAACCCTTGGGCGGGTCATAAGGCGATGGAATGTCGCCGGTCAGCCAGTTGTCCTGGCGCACCCGGGCAGCGAGCTTCGGATCCGGTATCGGCACGGATTTAATCAGCGCATTGGTATAAGGATGCAATGGGCGCCGGTACAAGGCATCGCGCTCCGACAGTTCCATGCTGCTGCCCATGTACATCACCAGGATGCGGTCGCTGATGTGTTTCACCAGCGACAGGTCGTGGGCGATGAATATCAGGGCCAGTCCAAGTTTCTTCTGCAGGTCCTTGAGCAGATTGATGATCTGGGCCTGGATCGATACATCCAGCGCGCTGACCGGTTCATCACAAATCACCAGCTTGGGGTTGAGCACCAGCGACCGCGCGATGCCAATCCTCTGGCACTGGCCACCGGAGAATTGGTGTGGGTAGCGATTGATCTGGTTCGGCAGCAAACCCACCATTTTCATCATGCCCCGGGCTCGCTCTTCCACTTGCAGCGGGGCCATGTTGGGATAAAAAGTCCACAGAGGCTCAGAGATGATATCCCCGGCAGTCATGCGCGGATTCAATGAGGCCACCGGGTCCTGGAACACAATCTGGATTTCCTTACGTTTCTGACGCAGCTCTTCCTCGTCCAGCAGGGTCAGGTCCTCACCTTGCCACATCACCCTACCCCGGTTGGGCTTGATCAAGCCCAGGATGGCCCGGGCCAGAGTCGATTTACCGGAACCGCTTTCGCCGACAATGCCCAGGGTCTCACTGGCATTGAGATCAAAACTGATACCGTTCACCGCTCTCAACACACGTTCCTTACGCTGCAGCAGGCCGCCTGTGTAGCTGGTGAAGTCGACTGTCAGGTCCTGGACCCGCAATACCGGCGTAGTCATTCGGCAGTCTCCGTGGAATCTTCTGCAGAATCGGTTCCACTGGCAACCCGTTCACTATTGTCCATTCCAGCATTTTCTATTGCAATGAAACAGCGGCTCAAACGCCCGTCTTGCGCCACCTGTAAGGGAGGATCATCCTTGCATACATCCATCGCTTTGCTGCACCGGTCGCGGAAATGACAACCGCTGCCCAGGTCCATCATATTCGGCGGATTGCCGGGTATGGAGTGGAGTTCGTCATCAGCCGGGCGGTCCATGCGCGGCACGGAGTCAAGCAAGCCCTGCGTGTAAGGGTGTTGCGGGCGGTAAAAAATATCCTCTACGCTACCGGTCTCAACAACTTGCCCGGCATACATCACGAGTACCCGGTCACATACCTCGGCGACCACGGCCAGATCGTGGGTGATCAGAATCAGCGCCATGTTGGATTTTTGACGCATTTCTCCCACCAGATGGGTGATCTGGGCCTGCACCGTAACGTCCAGCGCCGTGGTCGGTTCGTCGGCGATCAGCAAGCTCGGCTCACACAGCAAACCCATGGCGATCATCACCCGTTGGCGCATACCCCCCGAGAACTCGTGGGGGTATTGTTTTATTCTTTCTTCCGGTGCGGGTATCCGCACTGCGCGTAACATTTCCACAGCGTGTGCCCGTGCTTCACCGCGGCGCAAGCCCTGATGGTACGTGATCACCTCGACCATTTGTTTTTCGATGGTTAAAAATGGATTGAGCGAAGTCATCGGGTCCTGAAAAATCATTGCGATCTCACAACCCCGGATGTTGTTCAATTCCTTCCGGGACATCTGCATCAGGTCCTGTCCTTTGAATTTGGCCTTACCGGTAGCCGAACCGTTTTTCGCCAGCAAACCCATAATCGCCATGACTGCCTGGCTTTTCCCTGCACCCGACTCTCCGACAATGGCGAGACTTTCGCCATGCTTGACACTGAAATCCAGGTCATTAACTGCCTGCACTTCCCCCTCCGGTGTGTCAAATTTGACCTGCAGGCCTGTCACTTCGAGCAGGGCCATCAGAGCCGGTCCTTGGGATCCAGCGCGTCGCGCATCCCGTCGCCGATGTAATTGAAGCAATACAGTGTGACGGTCAGGAAAGCGGCCGGGAAAACCAGGGTCCATGGTGCGGATTCCATGTCCTGCGCACCATCATTCACCAGTGCACCCCACGAACTCATGGGTTCCTGGACCCCCAGGCCAAGAAAACTCAGGAAGGATTCGACCAGGATAACCTGGGGAATGGTCAACGTGACATAGACCATTACCACTCCCAGCAGGTTGGGAATGATGTGGCGGCGGATGATGGCATGGTGATCGACACCGCAAGCCCGTGCAGCTTCCACGAACTCGGTGTTCTTCAGGCTCAGTGTTTGTCCGCGCACGATTCTCGCCATGTCCAGCCAGTTGACCGCGCCAATGGCCACGAAAATCAACACGATGTGCCGCCCGAACACCACCATCAGGAGAATCACGAAAAACATGAAGGGCAGCGCGTAAACAATATCCACCATGCGCATCATGATGCGATCGGTGAATCCACCATAATAACCGGCAATGGCGCCGTAAGAGACTCCGATGACCAGGCTGACCAGGGTCGCCACCAGGCCAACCAGCAGCGAGATGCGCCCACCCTCCAGCGTGCGGACGAGAATGTCGCGACCGACCGAATCCGTCCCAAACCAGTGCCCGGTCTCCAGGCTGGGCGGCGCAGAAGTGTTATCCCAGTCCGTAAAGTCACCCTCCCACGGTGACAGTGCCGGCCCCACGAGAACGAGCAGGAGCATGGTGGCCATAATAATTCCGCTGATCACAGCGGCCCGGTTTTTCAGCAGGCGGTGCCAGGCGTCCACCCACAGCGAGCGGCCGCGGACATCAACCTCGATCATCGCCGCCGCGAACGGATCTTCAACCTGCAGGTCTATGCTGCTGTTCATTGCGCCTCGTTATAACGGATCCTGGGGTTCATCCAGGCATAAAGGATGTCAACGATGAAATTGAGCAGGATGATGATCACGCCATAGAAAATCACCACTCCCATTACCAGCGTGTAATCGCGATTCAATGCACCTTGCACAAAATAACTGCCCAGCCCGGGAATGCTATAGATGCGTTCAATGACAACGGAACCGGTGATCAAGCCCGCCGTGGCAGGACCCATGAACGAAATCACGGGCAGTAGCGCCGGTTTAAGCGCATGCCTGCGAATGACCAGGTGCTCCGGCAAGCCCTTGGCCCGGGCCGTGCGAATATAATTGCTGTTCAGTACCTCAATCATACTGCCGCGAGTAAGGCGGGCGATGTAGGCGATCGCCGGAAGAGCCAATGTAACGACCGGTAAAACCATGCGCTGCACAGACCAATCCCACCCGCCGGCCGGCAACCAGCCCGCATAAACGGCCACCAACAGAATCAGCAGGGGCGCCACCACGAAATTCGGGATGGAAATACCCAACATGGCCACACCCATGAGGGAATAATCCACCGCTGTATTTTGCCTCATGGCAGCTACAATTCCGATCAGGGTACCCAGGAAAAATGCCAGCACTATGGCCAGGCCGCCGATCGTCAGGGACACCGGGAACCCCCGGGCGATTAGTTCATTGACCGTCCAGTCCTTGTACTGGAACGACGGCCCGAAATCCAGCGTGATGATCTGGCCAAGGTAGCGAAAATACTGCTTAACCAGTGGTTCATCCAGGTGATATTTAGCCTCCAGGTTTGCCTTGATTTCAGGTGGCAGGATTTTCTCACTGTCGAACGGCCCACCCGGTGCCAGTCGGATCATGAAAAACGCGATCGTGATCAACACCAGCAGAGTCGGAATCAAACCAAGCAACCGGCTGGCCGAGTGTTGCAATATGCCTTCCTGCCTCACTGTTCTTCCTCTTTAACCACCGTTTCGATCGTTACAGTTTCTTCTGCTTCCCTGGATTTCAACTTGTACATATAGCGCGTTAGGTGATGATCCATGACGTTGTTTTGCCAGCCTTTGAGGTGTTGATCAACCAGGCGCTTGGTGACGTAGGAATAAATCGGGATGACGGCAAAGTCTGACAATAAAATCCTTTCAGCCTCGAACATCAGGCGCGACCGGCGGGCCCGTATCCGTTCGGTAGCCACCTCATCCAGCACGGCGTCAAAAATGCTGTTGCTGTAACCATAGTCATTGCGGCCATCCCCGGTTCTGAACAACTCGAGAAAACTGTAGGGGTCATTATAATCGCTAATCCAGCCGGCCCTGAAGACCTGGGTGATGACTTTTTGTTGCCGGTTCTGCAGGAAAACCCTGAATTCTTCGTTCACCAAAGAGGTGTTAACACCGAGAACCTGCTTCCACATCGATGCAATGGCGAGCGCGATTTTCTTGTGATTTTCACTGCTGTTGTAACGGATTTCAGTACGCAGGGGATTCTCGTGCGAATACCCGACCAGTTCATACAGGCGGCGCGCCTCTTCGTTTCTCTGCTCCTGGGTCCAGTCCGCATATTCGGGCACGAATGGAATGTAGTCTTCGATCCCCGGAGGGACCAATGCGAATGAGGGCTGCTCCCCGAACTGGGTGACCTTGTCGGTAATGATCTGGCGGTCGATGGCAAACGACAGAGCTTGCCTCAATTCGGGGTTTTGTACAAACGGCTCGACTTCGAGATTGAAGCCGAAAAAATAGGAACCCATCCAGGGGCTGATGACCAGTTCATCCGGATAGTTGCGTTGCAACCAGGCGAACTGGTTATTGGGCACTTCATTGGTCCAGTCCAGCGCTCCCGAACGAAACTGAGTTACCTCGACGGACACATCTTCAATGGGCATAAAAATCACGTGATCGACGATGGTGTTTTCCGCCTCCCGGTAAAGTGGATTCTTCTCCAGCTCGATGGAAACCCTGTGCTTCCAGTCCCTAAGCACGTAGGCGCCATTGGAAACCAGCTTGTCCGGGCGGGAAAACTCATCACCAAATTCTTCCAGATTTCTGCGGTTTACCGGATAGGCCACGGGGTGGGTCAACAAACCCAGGAAATAGGGCGTTGGTCCGGTCAAGGTAATCTGTAGCGTGTACTTGTCCAGCAAAGCGATGCCCAGGTCTTCCACCGGAAGTTCATTGGCCAACACTTCCCGGGCATTCTGAATCGGCAGCAACATGGTTGCTGAGGGTGAGGCCGTTGCGGGGCTGGCCGCCCGGCGCAGGCTAAAGACGAAATCATCTGCGGTCAGCGGATCGCCATTGGACCACAGCATGTCCCGGCGCAGGTAGAAGGTATAGGTCCTCGCATCCCGGGAAATATTCCAGCGGATCGCCGCCCCCGGGATAATGTCACCTGCTGGCGCTTCGGTGGTCAGGCCTTCGAACAGATCACGCAGGATGTTTGCAGAGGGCACACTTTCTGCCTGGTGAGGATCCAGGGTCTGCGGCTCTTCCCCATTACCCCTGATCACAGTCTGATCTTCAGCCAACACCGCCGGGTGGGGGCGGCCATCGTCGAGCAAAACGAGCTCAACGGGCTGGTCCCTTTTCTCACGTGGCCGCGCAAATTCTCCATCCTGGTCATGGCACGAAGCAAGCATCACGAGGCTGGCTCCAATTAATATCCTGATTGAAAGCGAAACGGTCAAGGGTTCTCCGGCGCTATTGCCAGGTAGCGGGAAAGATGAACATCACGAACATTATCCGCGAAACCGGTAATGCGCGTATTTACCAGGTGACGCGAGACATAATAGTAAAGCGGGATGACCGGCATGTCCTGCATTAAAACAGACTCTGCTTTGCGTAAAAGTTCCATGCGCGCCAAACCGCTGACCAAGTGGGTGGATGCCACCGTTTGATCGAACTCCGGATTGGCATAAAAAGTAGTATTCAAAGCACTGTCACTGATGAACAGATCCAGGAAACTGGCCGGATCACTGTAGTCTGCAATCCAGCCCCCACGAAACACCTCGGTCACCACGCCCATCTTGCGGTTGTTCACAAAGACTTTCCACTCCTCGTTGACCAGCTCGGTGGCAACACCCAGCACCTGTTTCCACATCGCTGAAACTGCGACCGCCATGCGGCGATGAAGCTGGGAAGTGTTATAACGCAACTCGAGCACGAGGGGCTTATGCTGGCCAAAGCCTGCCTGCTTACCAGCCTCCTTGAATAAACGGACTGCCTCGGCTTCACGCCGTTGCTGGCTCCAGCTACTCTCCGCCATCTGCGCGGGCAGGTATCCGCTGATTCCGGGGGGCACGATACTCCAGCCCGGCATCTCCCCGGCTCCCAGCACTACTCGCACCAGGATCTCCCGGTCAATCGCCAGCGCCAACGCCCTTCTCAGCGCAGCAGAATGCCCCAGAACCGGGTGCCTGAAGTTTATTCCCAGCCAGAAACTACCCAGGTAGGGGTGGGTTCTCAGCTCAGCGCCCAGATTCTCTTGCAGCCAGTCATAACGGCCTGGTGGAATGGTCTCCGTGATATCCAGTTCGCGGGCGCGGAAACGCAATAGCTCGGCGGCGGGTTGTTCGATGGGAAAGTATTCCACCGCATCGACCAGGACCGAGCTGGCTGCGTAATATCCGGGATTCTTTTCCAGGCTGATCGACGACCTCGGTACCCACCCGGCCAGGATGAAAGGACCATTGACCGGCGCCTGCCTTGGTTCATCCATAGACGATCGGTGCAGGGGAAAGCTAACGGGATGGGCCAGAAGTTCGAGCAACCAGGGTGCCGGCTTGGTCAGCCTGATTTCCAGAATGCCTGGTTCAAGCTCCTCGATACCCAGCTCGTCGACAGCCATTTTTCCGGACATAATGGCCGCTGCGTTCATCACAATCTGCAACAAACCGGCCGTGGCAGATGCCGTTTGTGGTGAAAATGCCCGATGCCAGGCGCGGATGAAATCGGTTGCCGTGACGGTATCGCCATTCGACCACCTTGCATCCGGGCGCAAGGTGAATCGGTATCGTTTTCCACCATCAAGCACCTGCCAGGATTTCGCCTGGCCGGGCACCAGTTCGCCCTTTGCATCGAAGCTAAGCAGGCCCTCACGTAAGTCCCGCAGAAGATTAATCGCAGACAATCCCTGCGCCTGGTGAATATCCAGTGAATCGGGCTCTGGACCAAGGCCCCGGTTTACCGTGACTGGCCAGGCAGTCTGCGCCAGCATCATCATCGCGACTGCGATAATCAGCAGCCTGGCTGTGTTCATTCTGGGCAGGGACATGCAGAAGCTCAACCTGTTCGGGGAATCTCAAAAGAGTTTCCATAGTCTGTATTCCAGCGTGTATCCTAGGCAATCGGCCTGCTCTTTCCAATGAGTTTTATCAAATCGGCAAGTCATTTGAAGCATGAAGCTAAAATCAGTGGTGAATAAATTGGCATCATCCGGCAAATTGGTGACTGTCGAATCGGCAGAGGAACTTGCTGCTTACCTGGCAAGTGGCTGCAAACCGGTGGACCAGTGGCGGCTGGGTACCGAGCATGAGAAATTCGGTTACACAATGGATGACTTGAGGCCACTGCCTTATTCAGGCAAGCGCAGTATCCTTGCTATTCTCACCGGAATGGCCGAGCAATTTGGCTGGCAATCCGTGCAGGAAAACGGATTGTTGATTGCCTTGCTCGACGATGCCGGTGCGTCCATCACGCTGGAACCCGGGGGACAGCTGGAACTCTCCGGCGCCCTACTCGACAGCATTCATGAAACCTGCACAGAGGTGAATACCCATCTCAGGCAGGTCAAGGCTGTATCCGATACGCTTGGGATCGCGTTTGTCGGCATGGGCTTCCATCCCAAGTGGCAGCGCGAAGACATGCAATGGATGCCAAAAGCGCGCTACCGTATCATGCGGGACTACATGTCCAAAGTCGGTACACTCGGCCAGGACATGATGAGCCGCACGTGCACGGTGCAGGTCAACATGGATTTCAGCTCGGAAGCCGATATGGTTCAAAAGTTCCGGACATCCCTCGCCTTGCAACCCATCGCCACTGCCCTGTTTGCGAACTCGCCTTTCACCAATGGCCGTCCCAATGGCTTTTTGAGCTATCGATCCCACGTGTGGGAAGACACCGACCCCGACCGCACCGGCATGCTGCCGTTCGTCTTCGATGGTGACATGGGTTTTGAGAAGTACACCGACTACATGTTGGATGTACCCATGTATTTCGTGTATCGGGATGGTGAATATCTTGACGCTTCGGGCCAGTCATTCAGGAACTTCCTGGCAGGCAAGCTGCCTGCATTACCCGGAGAACTACCTACAATCACGGACTGGGAAAATCACCTGACCACCGCCTTTCCCGAAGTGCGCTTAAAACGCTACCTTGAAATGCGCGGCGCCGACGGCGGACCTTGGGCGCGTCTTTGCGCTTTGCCCGCACTATGGGCCGGTCTGCTTTATCATCAACCGTCCCTGGACGCGGCCTGGGATATCACCCGGGACTGGAGCATGGAAGAGCGGCTGAAGCTGCGTGCGGATGTTCCCCGGCAGGGCCTGCAGGCAAAAATCCACAAACGCTCGGTACAGTCCATCGCATTGGAACTCATTGATCTGGCTGCCATTGGCCTGGCTGCCCGCAGGCGGCTGAATTCCGCCGGTGAAAACGAAACTGGTTTCCTGTCCCCTTTGCGGAATGTGGCAGAAGGCGGCGTGACACCGGCCGAGAGAAAACTGGCTTTGTTCCACGGCGACTGGCAGGGATCGGTTGATCCCCTATTCACTGAGTGCGCCTATTGAATCAAATCACTCGCAATCCCCGATTCGCTTGCCGTCCCATTTCATGGTCATTGCGATGGCCTGGCCCTGCATGTCCACCGTGATGGTTCCCCCACCGGTCAAGGTATCACCATGAGAGGTGACTTCCCACTCACCGCGTGAATCGCCTCCCTTTGCAACGCAGTCCATCGACCACTTCATGGTGTTGCCATCCACCACCCGGGTGTCAAAAGTACAGTTTGAATCCACATCCTCCTCGGTCATGGCCTCCGGAGAAAGTTCGCTCTCCTCAATGCATTCCATGTTGGTGGTAACCCTGGGCCTGGGCAACATGGGTATTTTCATCGTGGAGGTCATTTCCCACATACCGGGTTCGATGGGGATGCCTTGCGCGAAGACCGAGCTTAATACCAGGCTGAATAACACGGCGAGGCACCGATATTTCCCTTTCATACTGCTTTCCTTCTAGAACGGAAGTTGGAGATCCGGTTTGACGCCCAGCATCTGCGACCTGAATGCCGTCTTGACGCGCCCGAGCGATTCTT
>JADFKH010000237.1 GCA_022565025.1 Pseudomonadota bacterium | reverse complement strand
TGGGAAGCGGTCGTTCGCGGTGTTACGCCTCTGGGCAAGGACATGCCATTGCCGGCGAGACGTGCCTAGCGCCCAACCACTTCCCAACTCGCTGAACTCGTAATTATCACCTTGACGGAGTACTAGTTGCCTGCCTTGATTGGCGCATGTGATACTTCCACTCCTCTGGTCCCTGAATGTTAATCTTTTATCCCTTATGATGCCAACAGCACACCGCCGCTTGTTGTTTTTTTTACTGGTGATACTGTCCGCCGGCAGTATCATCCTGGCGGCGGCGGCCGGATCCGTATCGCTCGGCTGGGAACAATGGACAAACGCCCTGCTGCATCCCGATTCTGAATTCGGGGAACTGGTATGGCGTTTAAGGATTCCCCGGGCTACTGCCGCCTGGACGGTTGGTGCAATGTTATCCCTTTCCGGCTGCCTGATGCAGGTATTGTTACGCAATCCGCTCGCGGATCCCTATATCCTCGGCGTATCCGGAGGTGCATCTTTTGCGACTCTGCTCGGCATGACAGTGGGCGTGGCCACCTCTTTGCTGCCTGCACTGGCCTGGGCGGGCTCGCTAATTTCTATTCTGATCGTATTCAGCCTTGCCCGGGGAGAGGGTCCGTGGAGCAGGACGCGGTTATTGCTCACGGGAGTAGTGACCGCGTCCGGCTGGGCTGCCTTGATCAGCCTGTTACTGACTATGGGCTCTGACAGCAGCCTCCGAGGTATGCTGTTCTGGCTGATCGGAGACCTGAGTTATGCCCGGCTGCCATCCTGGGCGCTGGCATCACTGGTATTCATTTTTTTGATTTGCCTCGGCATGGCCCGCAGCCTGAACGTACTCGCAATGGGAGAAACCACCGCCCGCCTGTTGGGCGAGCCGACCCGGAAGCTGCTTTGGCTGGTTTACCTGTTGGCTTCCATTCTCACCGCCACTGCAGTTTCGATTGCCGGCAACATTGGTTTTGTGGGCCTGATCGTACCCCACTTGATGCGGCTGATTGTGGGTTCGGACCATCGAATCTTGTTGCCAGCTGCTGCTTTGTTTGGTGGCTTTTTCCTGGTATTTTCTGACACACTGGCCCGGACCCTGCTTGCACCACGGCAGCTTCCGGTGGGTGTAGTCACAGCACTGATCGGTGTGCCGCTGTTCCTGTTGCTACTCAACCGGGCAAGGTTGAAGCAATGATTTTACTAGTCCGCATATTGCACGAGTTGCCGGAATTGTCGGTTGATTTCACGAGTGCAGCCTGGTTGATCGCGTGTGGAAGCATAGCCATATCTGTGGTTCAAGCGGGATCAGCCGGGATGTGCCGTGAAATCAGGCGACAAACCGGCAGCGGACCATTTTGTATTTCTTATCAAACCTGAATTATTCTTTCATGCCATTGAAATTATTAACTAATCAAGTAATGCCCAGCGAAACTCGTGCAATATACGGGCTAAGCTGCAAACATCTTTACCTGGGAATTGGCGGCATTGAAGTGGCTGCTGACCTGAGCCTGGAACTGGCTCCCGGCGAGTTCTGGGGTTTACTGGGTCCAAATGGCATTGGCAAGACGACCCTGCTCAAATGCCTGGCTGGACTCTTAACTCCGGCATCCGGGCAGGTACTTCTGGAGTCCCGCGACATCAAAGAACTGCCGCGTAAACTGGTCGCGCGGCATCTCGGCATGTTGCAACAGCACACGGTATACGTGTTCGATTCCAGCGTATTACAAACCGTGCTGACCGGTCGGCACCCGCACCTGGCTTACTGGGAGCGTGAGGGTCCGAATGATTTGCAACTAGCCCGTGACGCACTCAAAGCAGTGGAACTCGATGGATTTGCCGAGCGTAGCGTGACTGGTCTTTCGGGTGGCGAAGCCCGCCGGCTGGCATTTGCCGCTTTACTGGTTCAGGATCCAGAGATCATGCTGCTGGATGAACCTACTAACCACCTGGACCTCAGGCACCAGGTACAAATCATGGGCATGATCCGGGATCGAATCAGGCATGGTGGATTTACCGCGATTGCTGCCCTGCATGACATCAACCTGGCGGCATGCTATTGCAGCCATATTCTCATGCTGCTTGGAAACGGCGGCTGGGCCGCTGGCCGGCGCGAAGCAATGCTCAACGAGACCAACCTGGAAAAACTATATGGCTGCCCGGTGGAGATGATCCAGGGAAAAGACGGTGCACGTTTCCACCCCGCAGAGGCTTAGCTGTTTTTTGCCCGCTGGCGCAGCCCGGCATAGAGTTTCCCCAGCCTCCAGGCACCCAGACCCCATAGCCCCAACACCGGCAGAAAAAACCAGGCTATCTGTGACAGGGACAAACCGCTTGAGGTGAGGCCTTTGAAAATCCAGCTTGCGGTCACATCACTGCCGCGATAAACCACGGTATCGATAAAATTCTTGCTCTTGTACTTGGTCTCACGTTCCACCACGGTAAACAGCATTTCCTTGGTCGGTCCCAGCACACCGTAATTCAATGAACGTTGTGCCACCTGTATGGCTGCAAACAGGACCAAGCCCATTGCGCTGCCCAGGATGACGAAGCCACCTGCAAGCATCATTGGGACCATCACCAGCGTTCTTGACATGCCGAGGCTGGTGACCAGTCGCGAAGTGACCAGGAACTGGAAAACAAATGCGATGGCCTGGACCACCAGGTCGATCATGCCAAAGAAGTGCGTCCGTTCATCAAAACCCGCAATCTGCTCATTGACCAGCACTGCCAGGCCATTGAAAAGAAAGGTGGAAGTCAGGTTGTGCAACAACATCAACGCGCAGGCATAAAGCAGATATTCCGACCGCAATACATGCGCAACACCTTCCCAGATACTTCCTCCGATCACTGCTGTTGGCCGGTCGAGGCGCTGCCTCCTGGTGTAACGGCCCAAAATAACGGCCAGTACGGTGGCAATCAGCAGACAAGCGGCGGCCGCCATCATCATGTAGAGCGAACCCAGCTTGAGAACCAACACCGTGGTTATCCAGGACCCGGTCATCGCGCCCAGGCTGCCTCCGGCCATGATGAAGCCAAACAGGCGCTGTGCCTGGCCCGGCTGAAAGATATCCGCCATGAAACTCCAGAAGATCGAAACCACGAACAGATTGAACACACTGAGCCAGATGTAAAACGTTCGTTGTAACCACATCGGCGTATCGTCGTCCCTGAAACCGATAATGAACAATACGAGGTTGAACAGGAAAAACAGATAAATTGCAGGGATGAACTGTCCCCGTCGAAAGCGGGAGACAAGAAAACCAAAAACGGGCACCATCGCCAGCATGGTCAGGAAAGTACCGGTGTAAAGCCAGTGCAGAATTTCGCTGTTATTGGCCGCCACGGCGCCACGGATGGGCCGCAACATGAAATAACCACCGAGAAGAAAGAAAAAATAGCAAAATGCAATGGCCAGACGAGGCCATTCACCCTGGTCCACGCGAACCAGGCGTTCGAGAAAATTATTGCTGTGAACAGCCTCGATGGTATCAGTCATTCTTTGAGTATGCGGGTTAGGGCCTGTTAACTGTCCATGATATTGACGGCTTGTCCAGGCTGCAGCCTTTCATTTCCACGAATGACCACCCTGTCTCCGGGCGAGACGGCACCACGCACTTCAATATGCTCCCCCTGGCCCACCCCGATCGTTACGCGAATCTGCTGAGCCTGGTTGTCGGCATCAACAATAAAAATACTGTGCCCGTCAGGACGTAATACCAGGGCGTCCCTTGGAACAGTTAGCACTTTGCGTGAATCTGCGGTCGGAATCGACACGCGCAACGTCTGCCCAA
>JADFKH010000236.1 GCA_022565025.1 Pseudomonadota bacterium | reverse complement strand
GGATTATTTTCATAGGCCGGTTTTGGATCAAAAGTGACGCGGTGCGTGTAATTGATGAAATGCCACTCAAATTTCAGCCGGCGTTCAACCTTACCGGTTTTTACATTGCGGAATGTCCACCAGAATGGATAGATGGTTTCGCTGTCACCCGAATTGAAGCCGTATTGATAGTTCCAAACGAGTTTCTGACCCGCCAGTGGATCATCCGCTTGTGGCTCCTGTGGGAATGCGCGGCCGGCCACGAAGTTGTTCAGCGTGCCATTTTCGGCGACAACCACATCTCCGGCGTGCTCGCGGGTAGCTGCCACGTAATCTTCACTGAGTGGAAAGTCAGTAGTCGGTGCCGTTCGAATCGTCACCCATCCGTCTTTGACAAACTTGAACAACGCTTCATCGAGTATTGCCTGGTATTGATCGGCATTACTTTGATCGATAACGACACCGGGGGTATATCCATCCGCTGTTGGTGTCCAGTCGTTGTAGGGATAGAACGAACCGTTGATGTCTTCGTTGGTAAATGGTTCGGCCGCAACACTCTGCGCAAGTCCGACCATCCCGATGATCACTATTTTAAATAAACCCTGTTTCATGGTGGCCTCCTGTTAGAACCGATACCGAAGTGTCAGTTGATATTCGTCTTCATTGATTCCCATGCCGAATGGACCTGCACGGAAACGTCCCAGTGGCTCAAATCCGCTTGCGCCCAGGCTGCTGAACGGTGCACCGCAAAGCGGTGAACCTGCGGCAGCCAGGGGCGGTGCGCAGGTAAAAGGCGGGAAGGGGTTCGCCGCGCGGTTGTCATCGAACGCCTGGGCGCCGTCACCTACCTTGAAATTGATGGCAACCGTCAAACGCCAGCTGTTGTTGATTTTCCAGTCGATTGACGGGACGATGGCGCCACTTCCCGCTTTAAAATCCCAGGCTGAGAGTATTTGTGGGGTCAGTCGGTCATTCAGGTAGTTGCCCTGGAACAGGAAGGTCGAAGTGAAATTATTCTTCCAGTCGACCATGCCGACATCAGCCAGGGTGGGGATGCCCTGCGCGTTGACACGCTGCAATTCATGGTCCAGCAAATGCTGCCCGAAGACCTGCCAGGACAGCAGGAAAGCCCGGCGCTTGTTCAAAAACGGGATGAAAGTCGGCCGGTCGATACCGATCACCCAGCGGATGACATCCGATTCCGAGAACAGGCGTTCTTTCAGTGTATTGGGGAATTCTTCACCGGAGGTGTGTGCTATCTCGACGCGGAACGCAGACTTCACGGCTTCAATGTAAAAGTCAGCAGATGCGCCCACCAGGGTCAAGCGGGGGAAGTCGATATCAAATGCCAGTGCATACGGGTGGAACTGCGACTCGGCGCCAGGCGTGAACGGGTTGTCCGAGGCTATGCCTCCCCTCAAGGACGGCATCTGGGACGTATAACGCAGCACGTTCAGCGAGAAACCAACGCCATTGAGGACACCCTCGACGCGGAATCCATAGTCATCGGCGCCAGGCATGTTGGCCTGTCGTATGCCGAGCGCGTGGGCCGGGAAATC
Source organism: Pseudomonadota bacterium (assembly GCA_022565025.1). Classification (GTDB taxonomy): domain Bacteria; phylum Pseudomonadota; class Gammaproteobacteria; order Xanthomonadales; family SZUA-36; genus JAJRRA01. Next base: position 2,255 of record JADFKH010000236.1, on the reverse strand, counting down.
CACCGCCAGCCCGGTGGCGGGAAAGTTCCACACGGTACAGCCGTTATCCCAGCAGTTGTTCATCGCCCTGAAAAAGTTGCCTGCACCCAAAATAGCATAAGGCTCGCCGCCCTGGCCGAGATTGTTGGGCCGGAAATTCTCGAATTTCCAGAGCCCCTGGAAGTTCAGGTCTTCAAACGGTCCTGATGGACCCAAGCGGTATTCGACGTTGAGGATGCCCAGTGGAATCCGGATATCTTCGAGTTCGTCAAAAATGTTGTGACGTGAGAAATCAACCGGGTTGATGACATCCAGAACCCGAAACAGATCGGTTCTGCCCCACACAACCTGCTGCCGGCCGATGCGGAATCCAAGCTCGCGACCGTTATCGAAAGCGATGGTGGCATCCAGGTAGAGTTCCCGGATGAAATCCAGGCGACCGTTGAACTCAGCAAAACGCAGGTCATCCTCACTATCATCCATGTAGCCATCGATACAACCACGATTGTCGATGTTACAAGGGCGGGTCGGGTAGGCCAGTACGACCCCTCCATTTTCGAAGTTGTGCACATCCTCGCCGAGCAAGCCCAATCCTTCATTCGGGTTGTTGGCGCCGATATTCCCGCCCGGCACGCCGGGTAGAGGAATCGCGCCGGTAAGTGTGGGTGGCGGGAAGACACCCGCAAATCCCGGGTTTGTAGAAGGCGGGAAGGGTGGCGTAGCCGGATTACCGGTGGCGAGAATTCCGAAGAAAGCCGGGTTACCCGGTGCCGCAAAACTCACTGAGCGACCGGAATTTTTTCCGAACTCATCATCGTTGAGGTCATAGACGGCATCGTAGCTGCCGCGGAACGTGCCACTGATCGAAAATTCGGAGAAAAGCCCGGTCGGTTTGAATGCCCTGGTTAACTCCAACTGCAAGGTGTTTCTTGATTTGGAAAGGCCGACACCGTGGGCGCGGACAAATGTTGCGTTCTCAACGAACCCCCGAAACTCTGTGGCTTCTTGCGCCACTACCCGGGGCGCGAACGACAGCGTCGTAACCAGGCATGTCAGAACAAATTGCATGACAGTGATATGACTTGTGCTTTTAAGGTTCACCATTATTCCTCCTCTTGGACTTGTCTTGTAATGAACTCGGGTGTGAATTTCTGTAACCAGGCCGGCACCAGGAAAATGGAGGCCATCGCATTGAGGGCCAACATGACGATCAGCAGCATGGCTGCGTCGGCCTGGAATTTAAGATCGGATACGAATACCCACATCATGACCCCGCAGATCAAGGTGAACGCGGTAAACCCGATCGCTTTACCGGTCGTTGCCAGTGCGGTTTTGATGGCTTCGTTGAGGCTCTGGCCAGTCTGGTATTCCGAGCGGATGCGGTCCATGAGATAGATGGAGTAATCGATCCCTACACCGATACCGACCGCAATAATGGGTACCGTATTGATGTTTATGCCGATACCGACCAGCCCCATGTAGGCATAGGTCAGTACGGTTGCAAAAGACATGGCAAGCAGCATGATCAGGCCGGCGTGAAAGGAAGCATAGAAAGCTGCAACGGACAGGAATATCAAGGCAAATACCAGCGGTATGATGATGAGATTGGTGGCAAAAGCGGCATCGTTGATTGCCGCATTGACGCCGATGGTTCCACCGGCCAGTTTCAGCGTAAACCCAGCGACTTTGGATTCCTCACGGTCTTTCCATTGCTTGATCATCTCGATCGCACGGCGGATGGTCGTGCCCTGGTGATCTTTGTAGTAGAAAACAATGTTCGCGTTGGTTTGGTCGGTATCAAGGTACTCGAGCAGGGCGCCTTGAATGGGGCTGGACATCATATAAAGATACATCAGTCCGCCCACCAGTCGCGGCTCGTCGGGCAAGGCGTACCAACGGGGGTCATTGTAGTGAGTGATCCGGTTCACTGCGCGAATCAGGTCCGGCAAGCCCTTGGTGCCGCCCAGGGCGGGGTCGGTCAGCATGTGGGCCTGAAGATCAGCCAGCGCCTTGACCACTTCAGGACGCTTGAGGCCACCCACCTCATCGGTGTGGCCGATCACATAAAGCTCCTCGGAGCCGGGAAAGGCCAGATTGATCATCTTGGAAGAGACATTGTAATCATGGTCTGCATAGAGCAACGGGGATCCGGGCTCGGTTTCACCGATCGTCACCCGGGTGCTGGTGGCCAGTGCCGCAACGAACAGCAAAGCGCAGACCCAAAGCACCATGGCCGGTGCGCCAGGCCGGGTCACCCGGTCCGCAATTATATTGAA
>JADFKH010000051.1 GCA_022565025.1 Pseudomonadota bacterium | reverse complement strand
CTATGCCTAAACCATTGCGAGACGATTTAAGTACAAAACCGGCCTCATTTACCGGTGTTGCGCCAAATCCCATCTTTTTGTTCCAATGGGGTTAACTATTTTCGTTGACCCAACCTACTACCGAAGTTAATGCCTCATCCAGATTTTCCGGCTGGGAACCGCCGGCCTGGGCAAAATCCGGGCGTCCTCCGCCCTTGCCACCGACTTGTTGTGCGACGAAGTCTACCAGATTGCCGGCCTGAACCCTAGTGACGAGATCTTTACTCACCCCGGCGGCCAATCGGACCTTGCCGGAATCGGCACTCCCGATGACGATAATGGACTTGCCCAGGCGATCTTTCAGACGATCTACAATATCGCGCAGGGCGCGAGGATCGGCGCCATCAAGCCGCGCAGCCAACACCTTGATATCACCGACATCAACTGCCTGGCCAGCCAATTCATCACCGCTGGCACTGGCCAGGGTTGATTTGAGCTCTTCCAATTCCTTTTCCAGTGAGCGGTTTCGTTGCACAATCTGCTGGATACGCTTATCGAGCCCGTCCGGTGCAATATTGAGGCTGCGGGCCAATTGCTTGAGCTGGGTCTCCACAGCCTGGATCTGTTTTACCGCAACTCCACCGGCCACCGCTGTGATACGGCGGATGCCTGCTGCAATAGCGGACTCTTCCACGATCTTGAACTGGCCGATGTCGCCGACCCGGTCGACGTGCGTGCCACCACACAATTCTGTTGAGAAATCACCAAAACGCAGCACACGCACCCGGTCACCGTACTTTTCTCCAAACAAGGCCGTAGCACCGGTCTTGAGTGCATCATCGAAACTCATCACGTCCACCTGGGAGGCCGGATTGAGGCGAATTTCCTCATTGACCATGCGCTCTATCTCCAGTAATTCTTCCTCGGTCACCGCCCTGGGATGGGTGAAATCGAAGCGGAGGTGATCGGGCGCAACCAGCGAGCCACGTTGTTCTACATGGTCGCCCAGGACTTTTTTAAGCGCAGCGTGCATCAGGTGGGTAGCCGAGTGGTGGAGGACGATCGCCTGTCGGCGCGGGCCATTGACCGCTGCATGGACCGCTTCACCACCCGCCAGGTGTCCTTTGGCGAGTGTGCCTATGTGCCCATGGAAGACACCAGCCAGCTTAATGGTGTCCTGGACGACGAAGTCGAAACCATCGCCGGTGATATGACCGGTATCACCCACCTGCCCACCGGACTCTGCATAAAAGGGAGTTTTGTTCAACAGCAGTACAGCCTCCTGGCCGGCCTCGAGTTCACCCACTTTTTCTCCATTGACCAGGATGGCGTCGATCTGCCCATCACTGGATTCGAGCCGGTCGTAACCAAGAAAACGGGTGGCTGTCAGCAACTCGATGACTGCGCTTGAAATCTGGGCCTGTTGCGTAAATTTACCGGACGAACGGCCGCGTTCCTGTTGCCGGGCCATCGCCTGGTCAAAACCTGCCTGGTCCACCGTAAGGTTGTTCTCGCGGGCGACATCCTGCGTCAGGTCCAATGGGAAACCGTAGGTGTCGTACAGCAGGAAAGCAGTTTCGCCGTCGATCTGCCCCTGTGACTTGTCGATCACGCCTTGCAGGATGCCCATCCCGGTATCCAGCGTGCGGGCGAAGCGCTGCTCTTCTTGCAACAGCGTAGCATCGATCATCTGTGCTTTTTTCCTCAATTCAGGATAGGCATCACCCATCTGCTCCACCAGCGGAGTCACCATTTTGTGGAAAAAGGGCTGTTTTTGACCCAGCTTGTAACCGTGCCGTATGGCACGGCGAATGATCCGCCGCAGCACATAACCACGGCCTTCCCGGGACGGCACAACGCCATCGGCAACGAGGAAAGAACAGGCCCGAATGTGGTCGGCGATTACGTTCAACGAGGCATTATCCGAGCGCTCGCAGCCGGTTAACGCGGCCGCGGCCTCAGTCAATGCCTGGAACAGGTCGATCTCATAATTACTGTGCTTGTGCTGCATTACGGCCGCGAGGCGCTCCAGGCCCATGCCGGTGTCTACGCACGGTTTTGGCAGCGGGTTCATCGTGCCATCGGCGCTGCGGTCGAACTGCATGAACACCAGGTTCCAGATTTCGATGTAGCGATCCCCGTCTTTGTCCGATGACCCCGGCGGCCCACCCTCGACTTCCGGGCCGTGGTCGTAGAATATTTCGGTACATGGGCCGCAAGGGCCGGTGTCGCCCATGGCCCAGAAGTTGTCACTTTCGAATTTCGCACCACCCGGCTTGTCCCCGATGCGGATCACACGATTTTCCGGAACTCCGATTTCCCCGGTCCAAATGCCATAAGCCTCGTCATCGGTTTGGTAAACCGTAACCCACAGGCGCTCTGGCTCCAGGCCATAAACCTCCGTCAGCAACTCCCAGGCATAACGAATGGCGTCTTGCTTGAAATAGTCACCGAAACTGAAGTTGCCCAGCATTTCGAAAAAAGTGTGGTGCCGGGAAGTGTACCCAACCTGGTCGAGGTCGTTGTGTTTTCCCCCCGCGCGTACGCAGCGCTGAGAGCTTACTGCTCGTGTGTTTGCCCGCTTTTCAGCACCCAGGAACACGTCTTTGAACTGCACCATCCCGGCATTAGTGAACAACAGCGTCGGATCATTGGCCGGCACGAGCGGACTTGAAGCCACAATTTCGTGCCCTTTGCCGGCGAAGTAATCCAGGAAGTCCCGGCGGATTTCAGCGGTTGATTTTGTTGAATCCGATGATGTCCCCATGGTGGTTAATGGCTCCGTGCCGGTGTTTCAAAGTATTCCCAGTGTCGCAAAGTATTAGTGATGTGTGAGCGGAGTGTACCTAAAGCAAGGTTTAAGGGGAATGCAGGAGTGCGCCTGGCAAGAGAAAACAGCCTTAATCCCTACAGGCGTCCATGGCCTGGTCGTGGGTAAATCCGCGACTGACCAGGCGGCGGTAATATTTTTGCTTGTTTTTGAAACTGAGTTGGCCCGGGTGCTGTCTTTGCAGCCATTTACGGGCCAAATCCAGCCACTTACCCGCTTCAGCTTGCATGGCTGTGGCAATGATGGAATCGGGCACACCCTTCCCTTTCATTGCTGCCCGGATCTTCAGCGGCCCCTGATGGCGCTGAACGCGTGAACGCATATAGGCTTCGGCATATCGCTGGTCACTAACCAGATTCTCCTCGGCAAGTTGCCCGACGAGAATCCCGACGTCTTCAGCCTCCGGCCACTTTAGTCGAAGCCGGTTTCCAAGCTCGACCAGGCTGTACTCCCGCCGTCCCAGCAGGCGGTAAGCAAAGGCCCTCATTTCGGTGTTTGAAGGCCCCGAACTACTCGACCCCAATCTACTTGACAATGAACTACTCGACCACGGGCTTTTCGACCACGGGCTTTTCGACATCGGACTTTTCGACCGCAGCTTTTTCCCGGGACGGGGGCATGAGTTCGCCGCGGATCTGTTGCTCGAGGGTATTTGCGATATCCGGGTTGTCCTTGAGGAACAGGCGGACATTTTCCTTGCCCTGGCCGATGCGATCGCCGTTGTAGCTGTACCAGGCGCCTGCTTTTTCGACGAAGTTGTACTTGACGCCCAGCTCAATCAGTTCTGCCTCGCGGGAGATGCCTTCGCCGTAAATGATTTCAAACTCCGCCTGCTTGAATGGCGGCGCCAACTTGTTTTTGACTACCTTTACTCGAGTCTGGTTGCCGATGATCTCATCACCCTTCTTGATCGCGCCGATGCGGCGGATGTCGAGGCGAATCGATGCGTAGAATTTCAACGCGTTGCCCCCACTGGTGGTTTCCGGGCTGCCGAACATCACGCCTATCTTCATACGGATCTGGTTGACGAAAACAACCATGCACTGGGAGCGATTGATGTTAGCGGTCAGCTTGCGCAAGGCCTGGGACATCAGCCTGGCCTGCAGGCCAATGTGGGTATCACCCATGTCACCCTCGATTTCAGCTTTCGGTGTCAACGCAGCAACGGAGTCGATGACGACCATGTCGACCGCACCTGAGCGAACCAGCATGTCGGTGATTTCCAGTGCCTGTTCACCGTTGTCAGGCTGGGAGATCAGCAGCTCTTCCATGTTAACACCCAGTCTTTCGGCATAAGCAGGGTCAAGGGCGTGTTCGGCATCCACAAAAGCCGTCGTACCGCCAGCTTTCTGGCACTCCGCTATCGCATGCAGTGTGAGCGTGGTTTTTCCGCTGGATTCCGGACCATAGATCTCGACCACCCTGCCCCGGGGCAGACCGCCGATACCCAGCGCAGCATCCAGGGTAAGTGAACCGGTGGAAACTACCGGCACATCGCGGTTCGCCATGCCATCGCCCATGCGCATGATGGCGCCCTTGCCGAATTGCCGCTCTATCTGTATGAGTGCTGCTGCTAATGCCTGTTTACGATTGTTGTCCACGGTTCCTCTCCTTTCCAATAATAAATATTATGACACAGCCTTTACCGCTGCTTCAGCCACCCATTCACGCTTTGGTGGATTTCTTACACGATCCGGGTCAAATGACCGACGAACCGCTTTGCCAGTGCCCCTGGCGACAATATTCAACGCCACCTTGCACGTTGATACTCTCCATCAGGCTGAATTGATTCAGCCGCCAACTCACTGCTACCCGTTCCATTATCCCGGTCTTGTTTCTCAAACGGCGATAAAGCGTAAGATGCGGTTTCCACGCCTTGCGGTCAAACCCGATGCCGGCCTTTTCGAGCTCACCCAGCAAGGCCTGGTGAAAGTCCCGCAGGGCAGCCGGAATCACTGTCGCACCGAGCCAGAGCACACGGACGCGACGAAATGTCCCGAGCCGGTCCAGCACCAGCGTGCAAGGTTCAAAATGCAGGCGTGAAGCAATGGCACACAACTGCGGGATCATTTCCGGTGCTTGTTGACCCAGGAAAGCCAGCGTGACATGAATCCGCTCAGTCGGAATCATGCGTCCGCTGCAAGCCAGTTTCTTTTGCACGGCATGGATTTCCCGCCTGACCTTTTGGTTGGGCTCCAGGGCAAAAAACAAGCGATGTTTTTTCGTCATTCGCCGAGCAGGTCCAGCAGTCCGCTCAATGAGTGCACAACTGTTTGCCCGCGCACGGCATCACGATCACCCTGAAAATGCATGACTTCGCTGCTGGCCTGGCGGCCTTCCAGCGACCAAGCGAACCACACCATGCCCACCGGCTTGTCTGCGGTGCCGCCACCGGGACCCGCGATTCCGGTCACCGCTAATGCGGCATTGACCCCGGCCTGGCGGCGGGCGCCTTCAGCCATCTCGATGGCTATAGCCCTGCTCACCGCCCCTGCTTTTTTCAGGGTGCTGAAGTCGACTCCCAGCAGGTCATGCTTGGCCCGGTCGCTGTAGGTGACAAATCCACGATCAAACCAGGCTGAACTTCCCGCCAGATCGGTGCAAACTTTGGCAATCCACCCACCGGTACAAGACTCGGCCGTCGCCATGAACCAGCCGCATTTCATCAGGCCGGAAGCCAGGTTTTGCACCAGCCGTTCAAATTCCGGTTCGCCGGGAAGCACGAAATTTACCATGGTTTAATCTTTACAGTTTCAGCCGGGATGAACATTAAGTTACACTTCTCCCGATGTCTTCACCAGCCCCGCTCAAACAGACCAGCCAACACACGCCCCTGATGCAGCAGTACCTCAGCATCAAGTCGGAGTTCCCCGACACGCTGTTGCTGTTCCGCATGGGTGACTTCTACGAAGTTTTCTACGAGGACGCGCGCCGGGCGGCAAAATTGCTGGACATTACCCTCACGACACGCGGCGAATCGGCCGGAGCGCCGGTCCAGATGGCGGGTGTGCCGTATCACGCACTGGACAATTACCTGGCCCGGCTGGTAAGGCTGGGCGAATCGGTCGCCATCTGTGAGCAGGTCAGTGAACCCACGCCGGGCAAGGGGCTGGTCGAGCGCAAGGTGGTTCGTGTGGTCACACCGGGCACAATCACCGAGGAAGCCTTGCTCGAATCACGCCAGGATAATCTTCTGGCTGCGCTCGCCGGTTCTGGCACCAACCTGGCACTGGCCTGGCTGGACCTGGCGTCGGGGCGTTTCAAGCTCCGCCCACTGGGGTCCATGGAAGAAGTTGAAGCCCAGCTGGAACGCCTGCAACCAGCAGAATTGCTGATTGCAGAAGGCCTGGACTTAGCCTTCGTAAACACACAGTGTATACGGCACAGACCACCCTGGAAATTCGATCACAAACAGTGTGCTGCCCTGCTGTGCGAACAATTTGAAACTTCCGACCTGTCCGGTTTTGGACTGGAAGGCCTGGACACGGCGGTAAGCGCCGCCGGCGTGTTGCTCGATTACGTACAAGAGACCCAGCGCACCACCCTGCCCCACCTGCGTGGCGTCCAGTTGGAACGCTCTGATGAATTCCTGCATCTGGACGCAATCAGCCGGCGTAACCTGGAGATAACATCGAGCCTGGGCGGGGGCAAGGAAGCAAGCCTGATTGGCATCATGGATTCATCAGTGACGGCCATGGGCGGGCGCCTGTTACGGCGCTGGATCGGTAATCCGGTGCGCAACAGAGCAACAATGGCGCGGCGCCATGGCGCCATTGGAGCCTTGCTGTCCAGCCATCTTCATGAATCGCTGCGCGAATTGTTACGCAGTGTGGGTGATATCGAGCGCATCCTTTCACGCGTTGCACTGGCGACAGCCCGCCCCCGGGACCTGACCACCTTGCGCCATGCAATCAGCGTGTTGCCCCAGTTGGCAGCCATACTGGAAGGCCACGAAGATCAAGCACTGCAGCAGCTGATCGGAACCCTACCCCGTTTTCCGGATCTGCACGATCTGCTGCTGCGTGCGATCATCGAGGAACCACCGGTACTGATCCGCGATGGCGGTGTTATCGCCGATGCTTATGACCAGCAACTGGACGAACTGCGCAACCTGTCACAAAACGCCCATGAATTTCTTCTGCAGTACGAGCAATCGCAACGCGAGCAGACTGGAATTTCCAGCCTGAAAGTGGGTTACAACCGCGTTCACGGCTACTTCATCGAAGTCACCCACACCCACCAGCACCTGGTGCCCTCGTTCTACACCCGCAAACAGACGCTCAAGGCCGCCGAACGCTACATCACCGAGGAGCTCAAGACTTTCGAAGACCAGGTTCTTTCCAGTCGCGACCGGGCCCTGGCCAGGGAAAAATACTGCTACGCGGAGTTGTTGGAAATCCTGTTGAAGGAGCTTGTACCCTTGCAGGAAATGGCGCGTACCGTTGCACGGCTGGATGTATTGTGTGCCTTCGCTGAACGTGCAGAGCGACTCGACCTGGTCAGCCCGCAGATGTCTGAAGATGAGGGTCTGGAGATCATCGGCGGGCGCCACCTGGTGGTCGAACAGATCCAGGACCAGCCCTTCACCCCCAACGACCTCCGGCTCGATATGAAAACCCGGATGTTGATCATCACCGGGCCGAACATGGGTGGCAAGTCAACTTATATGCGTCAAACCGCGCTGATCATCCTGCTGGCTCACGCCGGCAGCTGGGTGCCCGCCTCGTCGGCCGTCATCGGTCCGATCGACCGCATATTTACCCGTATCGGCGCCGGTGACGACCTGGCCCGCGGGCGCTCCACCTTCATGGTCGAGATGTCGGAGACCGCCAACATCCTGCACAACGCCAGCCGCAACAGCCTGGTGTTGCTGGACGAAATCGGCCGCGGAACCAGCACCTATGATGGCCTGGCGCTGGCCTCGGCCTGTGCCGTCTACCTGGCCCGGAACATTGGCGCATACACTCTGTTTGCCACCCACTATTTCGAGTTGACGCAACTGGCCGACCAAGAGGAATCCGTAGAAAACGTGCATTTGCAGGCGGTGGAACACAAGGACCGGATCATATTCCTTCACTCGGTGCGCGCAGGGCCTGCCAGCCAGAGTTATGGTCTGCAAGTGGCAGCTCTGGCGGGGATTCCAGCGTCCGTACTCAAACAGGCACAAGGGCACCTGGTGCTGCTCGAAAAACGACAACGCGCGGAAACCCCGCAGTTGGGTTTGTTTGACCAGGCAGAGGCTACGCAGGCAGTGGCAAAGGAGCCTGATCAACCGGACGCTGTGCGCCAGCGCATGGCGGAAATTGATCCGGACGCATTGACGCCGCGTGAAGCGCTGGCTTTGCTGTATGAACTGAAAGATTGTTAATCATTTGGTCGTAGGGTCGACTCCTGCACGGCCCACCATCTTTAGGTTTTTTTTCACCACGCTCAGTTCAAACCGTACCACGTACCCCGTCCGGCGCCGTGCGGCACTAAATGGCCAGCGCGCGCCAACGCTTTGATATGGTCTTTGATCGTGTTGCGGTTTGCGCCGGTCACTTTTGCCGCCTCAGCGACCGTCACCCGCCCACGCTCACGGCACAGTACGAGAATCTGTACTGATAGTTCAGGCAAATCACCGAGAATAAGACGCTCGTGCTCGATCTTCTTCTCCAGGCGCTTCTTTTGCTGCCTTAACGATTCCAGGAAGAAGATCAGCCAGGGTTGCCAATCCGGTGTGTCCGTGCGAATGGTTTGCTGCGTCTGCCGCAGCGCCAAATAGTAAGTATCCTTGTTTTGCTCGATAACGCTCTCCAGCGAACTGTAAGGCACATACGCATAACCGGCGCGCAGCAGCAACAATGTCGTCAGGATGCGTGACAAACGCCCATTGCCATCCTGAAACGGATGAATTTCCAAAAACACAACAATGAAGAGGGCAATGCTTATCAGCGGATGCAATTCATCCCCTTCAAGATTACCTTGCGTCCAGTCAAGCAACTCTGTCATCAGGCGCGGCGTATCGAACGGCGTTGCCGTCTTAAAAACGATGCCGAGACTCTCGCCATCCGGACCGATGGCTTCAACATGGTTATTGTGTGTTTTGTAGTCACCGCGATGCCGCTCGTCTTTCGACGAATATTGCAGCAGGTCGCGATGTAACTGCTTGATGTGGTTTTGGGTGAGTGCAATATCCGCCCAGTGCGCAAAGATGGTTTCCATCGCTTCGGCGTAACCAGCGACTTCTTCTTCATCCCGTGAGGCGAACGCCTTTACGTCCAGATCGGCGAGCAGGCGCTCGACTTCCGTATCGCTCAACTTTGCGCCCTCAATGCGAGTTGACGAGCCAATGCTCTCGATCGTGGCAACCCGGCGCAACGCTGCGAGGCGCTCTTGCGAAATCCGCCCAATTGCTATCCACGCTCCTTTAAATTCATCAATCTCTGCGACCAGCTTGAGAATCTTTGGCGTTATCGTTAACCGGTCAGTACGGATGCCGTCACCCATCTTTACCTCCAATTCCATCCATTTACAGGGTGACACAATTACATCCAATTATCCATCCGTTTCCATCTATTTTTATGGAGCGCTCCAGCAAATCATTGGTCTCGTGTGAAACGGATGATCTGCCTTCTTTGTCGTTTATCGGGACGGCGCTGACGATCCGCCTTCGCCTTGTAATCCAAGCTGCGTTGCTCGGCAGCTGCTTCGCGGCGGGCTTTGCTGGCCGGGTCTTCGGCAAATTTCTCCTGCGCCAGCGTGGCGGAAACACGACGGTCGCCCAGGTCTTGTACAGTGACCAGGTACTCTTCTTCACCACGCCGGATGGTCAAGCGATCCCCTCGTTCCAGGCTGCGGCCAGGTTTGACCCGGTGGCCATCGAGCTGGACTTTGCCCCCTTTGACAGCTTCACGGGCTAGTGCGCGGGTCTTGAAGAACCGCGCTGCCCATAACCACTTATCGACTCTGACTGAATCACTCACACCTTGAGCATCAGTTTATTGACGCGGCGAACGAAACCGGCCGGATCGGACAGTGAGCCGCCTTCGGACAACAGCGCTTGCTCATACAACATCAGCGACAGCTCAGAAAACGCTTCGTCACCTTCGGATTCCTGGAGTAGCTGCACCAGGGGATGGTCTGCATTCAATTCCAGCACCGGTCGACTGCCGGGCACTGCCTGCCCTGCCTGCTCCAACAACTTTTGCAGGTGCAAGGCCATTTCCTGCTCGCCCAGCACCAGGCACGAAGCAGAATCGGTCAGGCGCTGGCTGGTCCGCACTTCGCTGACCTGGTCGGTCAAGTTGTCATGAATCTTCTTCAGCAAATCCGCATCCAGGGTTTGTGCGGCTTCCTCGGATGCTTTTGTATCCCCCTCTTCTTGCGGGCTATCCGAGTCCGTTGACTGCAGAGCACCCAGGTCAATCTCGCCCTTGGCCACCGATTTGAAAGCCGTGCCATCAAACTCGGTGAAATACGCCATCATCCATTCGTCCACCCGGTCAGACATCAACAGCACTTCGATGCCATTTTTACGGAAAACTTCCAGGTGGGGACTGTTGCTGGCGGCCTGGTGATTCTCGGCCGTAATGAAGTAGATGACGTCCTGGCCTTCTTGCATGCGTTCTTTGTAAAGATCCAGGCTAACGCAGGCATCGGACCCCTTTTCATGGGTTGAGGCGAACCGCAACAAGGGAGCAATGCGGTCGCGGTTGGTAAAGTCCTCGGCAACACCTTCTTTGAGTACCGCGCCAAACTGTTCAAAGAACTTCTCATATTGCTCAGGATCGTCCTTCGCTATTTTCCCGATCATGTTCAGGCAGCGGCGGATCATTGCGGAACGGATTTTTGCCAGCAGTTCATTTTCCTGCAGCAGTTCACGCGAAACATTAAGTGGCAGATCACTGGAATCCACCACGCCACGGATAAAACGCAGGTAATGTGGCAACAGTGATTGCGCCGCATCCATGATGAACACGCGTTTGACATACAGGCGCAATCCGGTACGTTCGTCGCGTTGCAGCATCAAGTCCATGGGCGCAGTGGTCGGCACATACAGCAGCGTGGTGTAACACTGACTGCCTTCAACCTTGTTGTGTGCCCAGCAGCGGGCATCCTCCAGATCGTGTGTCAGGTGCTTGTAAAAGGATTGGTATTCTTCGTCGCTGATCTCTTTTTTGGGCAAGGTCCACAGGGCGGAAGCCTGGTTGACATCTTCCCATGGGGTGTCACCGTCTTGCGCTTCTGCGGGCATGCGGATTGGAAAACCAATGTGGTCGGAATAACGGCTGACCAGGGATCGAATGGTCCATTTGCTGAGGAATTCTTTTTCCGCCTTTTTCACGTGCAGGGTGACCTCGGTACCGTGGGTCGCACGATCCGTTGTTTCGATCGAGAACTCACCGCCGCCATCCGATTCCCAGCGCACACCTTCATCAACGGCATCGCCAGCCTTACGGCTGAGCAGCGTCACCTTGTCAGCAACGATGAAGGCTGAGTAAAAACCGACACCAAACTGGCCGATAATCTGTGCATCTGCCTTTTGATCGCCGGATAGACGGTCCAGGAATTCCCGCGTACCGGATTTGGCGATGGTACCGATGTTTTCCATCACCTCTTCGCGATTCATGCCAATGCCATTGTCGCGCACGGTCAGTGTGCCGGCCTTTTCGTCTATTTCAATCTCGATCCGCAACTCGCTATCGCCGGCGTAAATCGAATCGTCCTGAATGGCCACAAAGCGCAACTGGTCCAGCGCATCGGACGCATTGGAAATCAGTTCGCGAAGAAAAATTTCTTTGTTGGAATAAAGTGAATGGATCACCAATCGCAGAACCTGGCGGGTCTCCGCCTGGAACTCATGGGTTTGGGTGGTGCTGGTCTTGCTGCTGGTCTTGCTGCTGGTCTTGCTGCTGGTCTTGCTGCTGGTCTTGCTGCCGGTCTTGCTGCCGGTCTTTTTGCTGGTCCTTTTGCTGGTCTTGCTCATATGGGTAGGTATCTTATTGTTGCGTTGCTGCACTAGATAAGGGTGGAGCGGCAGGATTCAAGTTCGAACCGTGTTGCATTACACGCTTTAATGGACTTGCGTCGCGGACAAGGCAAACCTCTCGATACGCTCGCTGCACTGATCTCGAGGTTCAGCGGATCAGGCGGAGAAGTAAAGAGGGCCGATCTGCAGAAGCTGGTCGGCCCTTTTTATCCGCTTAACTTCAGCGAGTCAAAAACCGGTTCCTATAAGTTGTAACTGACTCTGGCGTACCAGGATCCACCTTCATAGTTGGCAGGGGTACGGCGTGGATAAGGCAATCCAACGCTCAAGCGGTTTGCATTGGGAGGCCCGATTGTGTCAACTAACGAATCAAACACGTTGGCGGCACCCAATGCAAGCCTGACGTTGTCGTTGATGTCGAAACCCAATTCCACATCGATATATAGGATCGGATCAATTTCAGCACTAGGATTGGTGGCTGCCCCGATTGTACCGCGTTCGCTTTGGAAACTTCGGGATGGCAGTACCCCAGGCAGGTGATGGCCGCGCCACCGCTGCCATCGAGATATTCTTTCCCATTGGCGTCGTAGAGATAAACGCCTTCTCCGCGGACAGCTACCGGGTAATTGTGCCCTGGGTCCCTGTAAAACACACTCCCCATGGGCTTTCCTTCAAGCGCTCTCTTCTGCCCTTTTCTCGGAAGCGTCCACAAATACCGTCACCGTGCAGTCACCGGTAACATTGGTGGCAGTGCGAACCATATCCAGGATGCGGTCCACGCCAAGAATCAGCGCCACACCGGCGCTGGGCACGCCAATGGCCTCCAGTACGATTACCAGCATGATCAGACCCGCACCCGGCACCGGCGCTGCACCAATCGAGGCCAGCAAGGCGGTCAGCACGATGGTCAGTTGGGCGGTGAAATCGAGTGGAATGCCCAGTACCTGGGCAATGAACACGGCCGCCACACCCTGGTAGAGCGCCGTGCCGTCCAGGTTGATGGTAGCCCCGATGGGCAACACGAATGAGGACACCTCCTTTTTCACACCGAGGTTTTCCTCGACACATTCAAAGGAAACCGGAAGCGTGGCTGCGCTGGAACTGGTGGAAAATGCAACCAGTTGTGCCGGTGCGATGCCGGTGAAAAACTTCTTTAACGTGTGCGGTGTGAAAAACCGGATGATAAAACCGTAGACAAACACCACGTGCAGCAGTAAGCCCATTATCACGACGAGTGAATAAAACCCCAAGGCCTGCAGCAACCTCAGGATCGTGCCCAAATCGTCCCCCGCGATGGCAGTGATGGTGCCCGCCATCAGTGCAAATATACCGATTGGGGCAATCAGCATGATCATGTCCACGATCTTGATGATTACGGCGTTCATGCCTGAGATAAAGCGGGCAACCGTGGCCGTGGCTTCGGTCTGGACCAACATCAAACCAATACCGAATAACAAGGAGAAAAACACCACCTGCAACATGCTCCGGTTGCTGGATGCCGCACCGACGATATTGGTTGGCACGATATCGACCAACGGCTGCAGCGGTCCCCGCTCCCTGACGATCTCGACCGAAGCCGCTTTTTCATCCACGTTTGACTGGTAGGCTTGCTGCAGTTCAATACCCACTTCGGGTGGCATCAGGCTGCCCGGTTCAAGCACGTTGACCAAAACCAGTCCAATAGTAATCGCCACTGCAGTGGTTACGAGGTAAATGCCGATGGTCTTACCGCCCATGCGCGACAACTGGCTGATATCGGCCAAGGAAGCGATGCCGGTGACCAGCGAGGAGAAGACCAAAGGAACCGCAATGAGCTTGAGCAGGTTGACGAAAATCGTGCCAAACGGCGCAATCCAGTCCTGGGTAAAACCAGCCCAATGATTCCAGGCGGCAAAAATACCGAAAAGAGTACCACCTACAAGGCCAATGATGATCTGCCAATGGAGTTTCAGTTTCATTGTTTTTGTCTCCACTACTCTTTCATGGTGAAATTGCTGTGTTCACTCAGCCTGCCGCAGTGTACCGCCTGCATGCACGTTTGACCAAAAGTATAGACGCTACTGATAAAAAAACCCGGGAGCCTGTTTCAGGAATCTTTGCGGCGGTCAGCCAGTTCGAGGTAGAGCGCGCTGTGGTCGAGTTCCGATTAGCCGTGGGCGCACATGTCACGGTAGGCGAGGTACGGGCGAATCCGCGAAGCCGTCGATCAGCGCCTGGTGCACAGTCGCAGGGTCAGCGCCACCGCATTACCATTCGTCTACTGCGCAGCCCTATTCTCAGCTTCATCGATCAGAGCTTCGTATTGATCGAGGATCGAATCGCGCTCAAATTCCATATCGAAAAGACTTTTCCTGAACTCTTCCTGGGTGGCCTCATCGTTGTTGGTAAAACTATCGGATGCCATCTGCTGTCGAATAATCACGATGTTGCGGTCGAGCTGTTCGATGTGAGCCTCGCGTTGTTTCACCAGGGTCGCGATAAAGGTGTTCAGGCGGTCGGCTGGGGTCTCCTCAACGGCGTCAGACTCTTGCCGGGGTTCCGGGGCCCCGATATCACCGTCGTCAACCACTATCGGTGAATCGAGGATAGCAATTTGCTCGGCATTTTCTTCACATGGAATCTGCGAATAAACGGGGCCGTCGGGGTCACCACAATGATAAATCTGCGCTTGCAACGCCAGCGGGAAAAATAGAAACAGGAAAAATACAGTCTTCATCGCTTGCCTGCCTGAAAGTCCTTTTTTTAGGATAACACTACATTGGCGCGCCAGTCGTCACAGCAGTTTCAGTTGAATGAAGAATCCATAAAGAATATTATTCTTTCTATTGCTTTTCCTCACACTATTTATACAAGCTCACTAATCCCTGGAAATATTGATGGAAGCTAAAATTTATTCAGTAGAATCTGCATGCTATTGCATTGCAGAGACAATGCCCGCACAACTCTCTATTCAAGCTTCTGGAACAGTGAATTCAACTGATTGGACCAACGGAACTTTAATCCCATGGACTTATGTAACACAGCCAACTGATGGAATGGTTGACTTCGAATTCATTGCAACTGCGCCGAGCGGACTTGCGAT
>JADFKH010000235.1 GCA_022565025.1 Pseudomonadota bacterium | reverse complement strand
TATCCCTGGCCGGCAAACGTAGCGGAAGAGCGTATAGACAAAAAATCAGGAATTTCATGGAACGAATTGAAGAAATGCATGATGGGCTCCAGGTCTTAATCTGCAATCAAATTTGTCAAACCCTCGTCCGACGCTTTGCGTCGCGAGGGTTCGAACCTCGGCGCTTCATCAGAAACAAGAAACTCCGCGAAAGCGGGGTTTCTTGTTTCTGGCGGAGAAGGAGGGATTCGAACCCTCGGTACGGCTCAACACCGTACACTCACTTTCCAGGCGAGCCCATTCGACCACTCTGGCACCTCTCCGAATTCGGGTGTTCGTATGCACTGGAAGGGCGGCAATTTTAGGGGATGCAGTCAACTTTGGCAATGTTGTGCATTGCGTAAGCAGGTCTGCACTGGCAGAGTATCGGCTGATCAGGGAGGCAATTAGCAAATGACCATCAGACTAAACTCCATTTTCACCCTTTTGATCCTGCTGATGATTCTGGCAGCTTGCGCGACCACACCCCGGGCCGATACCTGGTTGCGGGAGACCGATAGCCTTGTTTATGTCGTTGAGGATGCCCAGGATTTAGCGAAAATCCACGGCACAGAACGGGTCCTTGTCGTATTCGATATCGACAACACACTGATGTCGATGGAACAGGGACTGGGGTCAGACCAGTGGTATCAATGGCAGAAAAATTTACTTCTGGCCGATCCCTGTGACGCCAGGCTGGTCAGTGACCGGCTGGCGGTCCAGGGGGCTCTCTTTTTTATCAGCGCGATGCGGTCAACCCAGGCGGATGCCGCCCAACTGGTGCAGCGCTTGCAGGATGACGGTCTGAATGTGATCGCCCTTACCTCGCGTGGACCTGAATTCCGGCTTGCCACCTTCCGCGAATTGCGCCGCAACGGCTACAGTTTTTACGCATCGGCGATCGGGCCTGGGCACGGTTATCCGGAAACCTTTGTTCCCGAGGGTGGTTCCCGTCCTGCGCGCTACGAAGATGGCGTTTTTCTAACCGCCGGGCAGCATAAAGGTGACATGTTGCGCGCCCTGCTGGAAAAGACCGCTACCCCCTGGCCTGCCGTCATTGTCGTTGCAGATGACAAGGAACGAAATCTTCGGGCTGTACTGGAAACATTCGAAGGCACCGGCACCGCCGTGCATGCCTGGCGCTACAGCCGCGAAGACGCAGCGGTGAGTTCCTTTGACCGTGATAAAGCAACTGAACTGTGGCTGCAGATCAGGCCGGCACTACAGCAAATCCAGAGCATGCTGGGCCGCGATAATTTCTATTTCCCCGAATACGTAACACCAACGGGCTGTGAAAACTAGTGCTCCCAGTGTTCGTCAATTTCTGGCGAGAGCCCCAGTTGTTCACCCTCGGTGCTGACGCCCAAACCGGTTACCGTCCGGTTGGCGTAGGCGAAATAGGCTGCCACCTGGTTGAGCTCCAGAATTTCGCCATCTTTCAGACCTGCAGCCCTCATATTTTCTACATCCTCGTTCATGATCGCGCCAGGGTCGGTGGTTAACTTCCGGACATAAGCGAGTGCGGCGCGCTCAGCAACCGAGAACAGTGTCCCCGGTTCATCCCGTTTCAATTCCGCAACAATAGCCTCGTACCGATCTGGCTCATCCAAAAGAAGACGCTTCAGGCCAGAGCTGTGGTGTTGGACGCAATAGGAGCACTCATTCAGCAAACTGACCTGCACCCCGATGGTTTCAAGGAACCATTGTGGCAACTCGTTGTGCGGATGATGCAATACTGCCTTGTACAGGGCCATGTGTCCTTCGAGTGAATGCGGGCGAAGGCTGTGGATTTGCAATACGTTGTCCACCTGGCCGCCTGGAGCGCTGACCCGTGCGTATATTTTTGTCAGCCTGCCTTGGGCAGATTCGGGGTCGATTACTTTTATGAATGGCATTGAAGAGTGTTCCTTCGTGGGGCGCCGTTGTGGGCACGCGCGCTCCTACACGTATATCATACGGAAATGCGTAGTGTCGCTCCCTTATTTATCGTGCTCACCACATTGACGGCTTGCAGCACAGGCGACACCGCATTAATTGACCTCCGCATCGCGACCTTCAATATCGCCATGGGCTTGCCCGAAGCAGGGCAGCTGGGCCAAAACCTGGCAAATGGACAGGAACCCCACCTGCAACAGGTGGCTGAAATTCTACAGCGGGTGCGACCAGATATCGTCGTGCTGAATGAATTCGACTACGACCCGGTCTACCACGCCGCCGATCTGCTCAATGAGCATTACCTTGCAAAAAGCTGGAACGGACAGCCAACCATCCAATATCTCTACAGTTTCCGCGGCCCGGTAAATACCGGCCTGGACAGCGGCCTGGACCTGGATGGCAACGGTAAGACTGGCGAGCCGCAGGATGCCTGGGGCTACGGCAGTTTTCCCGGCCAATACGGTATGCTCGTTCTGTCACGCTTTCCGATCCGCCAGGAGGCGACCCGGACGTTCCAGCATTTTCCCTGGTCTGCCCTGCCTGCTGCGCAAAGGCCGCTTAATCCGGACGGCAGTAGTTATTATCCCGATGACATCTGGCAACAACTGCGTCTGAGCTCCAAGAGCCACTGGGACCTCCTGATCGGGGTTAATGGGCACGATCTGCACTTCCTCGTGCACCATCCAACACCACCGGTGTTCGACGGTCCGGAAGACCGCAATGGAAAACGGAATCACGATGAAAATCGCTTCTGGATCGGATACCTGGGTCGCGCAGACCGGAATTACATTGTTGATGACAAGGGTGGAACCGGAGGGCTCGATAAAGGCGCCCTGTTTGTCATTGCCGGCGACCTGAATGCAGACCCCATGGACGGCGATTCAGTTTCCGGCAAGCTGAATGAAGACACCCATGACAGTGCATCGACGGCCAGCGCTATAGGGCAGCTACTGGCCTTCCCGCTGATCAACGCCACTTGTACTCCGCTGAGTTCCGGTGGGCGCGAAGCGTCAATCGTGCAGGGCGGTAAGAACAGGCAGCATAAGGGTGACCCCGCTGCAGACACCGCGGATTTCAACGATGAACACGTCGGAAACCTCCGTCTTGATTACGTGCTGCCGTCGCGAAACATTGCCGTTCGCGGCTGCGGTGTGTTCTGGCCTGCCCAAGGCGAAGAGGGCCACCACCTGGTAGATGCTTCCGATCACCGGCTGGTCTGGCTCGACATCTCGCTATGAATACCCGGTACAAACCCGGTAGTGTTGACGACTTATCCCGCTTATACCGCGAAATCATTCTGCAACACTCGTCTCAGCCCGTTGGTTTTCAGAAGGTCATCAAGGAAACCGGCCGCAACGAACAATTCAACCCCTTATGTGGTGATCGCATCGTCATCATGCTGCAGGTGGAAGATGGAATGATTCAGGACGCAGCCTTTGATGGTGAATCCTGCGCTATCTGTACGGCTTCGGCTTCATTATTATGTGAATTGATTCCGGGTGGCTTGGTCGAAGAATTTGGCAAGACGCACGACTGGCTGGAGCATTCGCTGGTATCGAATGAAGAAACTGCCGGCCCCCAGGCGTTGCAAGTCTTGCTGGGTGTCAGGAAATACCCCAGCCGAATTGAATGTGTCACTTTACCCTGGACGGCGGCTGCAGAAGCATTGTTGCAGTAGCAGTGGGGATTCCTACAGCAACACGCGATCCTTTAGCTCGTGTATCTGGTCCCTGACTCGTGCTGCTTCCTCGAACTCCAGCAGCTCGGCGTGTTTGAACATTTTCTTTTCCAACTCCACGATCGCCTTGCCGAGATTTTCCACGGTTACGTCTGCCTACTCCCCGCCGCTTTCGGCCACACGCGCATCACCGCGCC
>JADFKH010000050.1 GCA_022565025.1 Pseudomonadota bacterium | reverse complement strand
CGATGACCAGCAGGTACATACCGAATCAGCCAGCGGCGCTGTTGCCCCCGCCCATGTTCCCAACGGCATCACCAACAAACGCTAAGTAACTCCCTCAATTTTCACTTCCCAGGGAGTGTTCGCGGATTGAGCGGAACTCGTTGCCTTGGTACCACTGTGGCCAATCGTCGCCGTCGGCTAGTTCAAGGCCGATGGCGAAGTACATTTCGATGTCAAGGACCAGGCCGCGCAGGTCCCAGTCGTCATCTATTTCATCCCGGACGGCGTGGTAGCGGTTTTTGAGGTACTCCGCTTTTTTCGCCTCGATGTAATCAGTGCCCAGTTCTCGGTGGTCGGAACCGGACTTGGCGTACAACATGGGCACGCCCTTCTTGGCGAAATTGAAATGATCGGAGCGGTAGTATTTGCCGTGTTCCGGGTGCTCCTCGGGTTTGACCATGCGATCCTGTGCCGCTGCCTTATTGCGCAGGACATCCTCGAGTTCGGAACTGCCGTATCCGACCACGATCACGTCGTTGGTCGGTCCGTAAACGTTCATGGAGTCCATGTTGATACCGCCGATCGTATTGTTCATGGGGATGGCCGGGTCGTTCGCGTAGTGGGCTGAACCCAGTAATCCGGATTCTTCGGCGGTCACGGCAAGGAAAGCCACGCTGCGTTCGAGCGCGCGGGGCAGGGCGGAGAAGGAATAGGCGAGTTCCAGCAGCGCGGCTACACCCGTAGCATTGTCAACCGCGCCATTATAAATGCCATCCTCACCCTCTGGAACGGAATGGTCGGTACCGAGATGGTCCCAGTGCGCCATGTAGATGAACACTTCCCCCGGCCGTTTGCTGCCAGGCAAAAGAGCGCCAACGTTGTAGGAATGGTTGCGGATTATGCTGTTCTGCACGCTGGCGTCCATGGTGCTGCCCAGTTCAATGGCCTTGAACTGAGGTGACAGCGCCTCCTGCTCAAGCGTGGCCAGGTCCAGGCCAGCGGCAGCAACCAGTTCTTCGGCGATATTCTTCTGAATCCATGCTTCGATCGGCATCCGGTCCATGTTGTCATTTTCACGATGCAAGTGAAACTGGGGACCGGTCCCGCTGTTGCGCACCACGTCCCAGCCGTAGGCGGCTGGCGCTGTATCGTGGATCACCAGGGCTGCTGCAGCGCCCTGCTTTGTGGCCTCCTCGTATTTGTAGGTCCAGCGGCCGTAATAGGTCATCGCGTTACCCTTGAACAGCGCAGGGTCCTGGGTGGCGAACCCGGGGTCGTTGACCAGGATCAATACGGTCTTGCCCTTCACATCGATGTCAGCGTAGTCATTCCAGCCATATTCCGGCGCGACAATGCCGTAACCAACGAACACAACTTCGCTGGATTTAACCCGGGATTCGGGCACCACGCGCATGGTTCCGATGACCATTTCATCCCCGTATTTCACCAGACGGTCTTTGCCGTTCATGTGAAACGTCATTTGCGCCAAGGCCGGGTCGGCCTCGATTGACACCAGCTCCACCGGCTGCAGGTAGCTGTCCCCGAACAGGGGTTCAAGCCCCATGTCGCGGAAACGGTTCTCGATGAAATTCAGCGTAAGACGCTCGCCTTCCGACATGGGTTCACGGCCGCCGTATCGATCGGACGACAGTTCAGCAATGTTGGACATCATGCGGTCGGTATCGGTAACCGGCGCTGCGTTCTGCAGGCTGATTTCTGCTTCAACAGCCATGGTTTCGGGTTCGGGCACGTCTTGCTCACGCTCGCAGGCGGACAGGAAAAAGGTGCTGATCAGCAGCAGATGCAAATGACTGGTTTTCACTTCGACTCCGAGTTTGGATGGGGAAAGCGAGCACGCTATCTGTTTATAAGGCGTGCTGCAAGTTCCTTGAAGTAATGCAACAAGCCCACAGCCGGGGCACAGCTGGGGTCAGAGCCCTTTTTCCAGCAAGGCGGTATTGGATGATAAGCGGTTCATGAAAAAGGGATCTGACCCCGGTTCTGTAAATTGAACGCCTATCATGGGTCTGGTCCCGTGTATATTTTTGGCTCAGTTTGCAAAAACACACCAAAATTTTGCCCAATGCTGTCGACGATTTTAGCGGACAGTTCCAGGATGTGATGGCCGCTGGTTTGTCCCTGGTTGACCAGCACCAGTGCATGTTGAGAGGAGACAGCGGCACCGTTTTCCTGGAAGCCTCTCCAGCCGCAGTGGTCGATCATCCAGGCGGCGGAAAGTTTGGCCCGGTCCGCGCCTGCCGGCCAGGTGGGAAGGCCGGTGAAGCGACTGCACAACCATTCAGCTTCATCCAGCGAAACCACGGGGTTTTTGAAAAAACTACCGACATTGCCAATGACCGCCGGGTCGGGCAGTTTTTGTTGCCGGATGCGGATCACGGTGTCACTGACCTGCTTTGCTTCAGGTTGGTCGATACCCATGGATGAGAGTGCATCGCGCAGTCCCGCGTAGTCGACCTGTGGTCTGAAATGCCGATTCAGCCGCAGGCGGATGGAGGTTACAAGGTAACGGTCAGTTTCCCCGGACTTGAAAAGGCTGTCGCGGTAGCCAAAATGACATTCATCCTGGTTGAAGAGCACCCAGGTGGAATTTTGCCAGTCCCATGCCGTTACCAGTTCCAATACGGACGATAGTTCCACGCCATAGGCGCCGATGTTTTGTATCGGGGCCGCACCCACCAGACCGGGGATCAGGGAAAGGTTTTCCAGACCGGACAGGCCCTGGTCCAGCGACCAGCGCACCAGTTGGTGCCAGTTCTCTCCCGCTCCCACTTCAAGTTGCGCGTAGCCGTCGTGTTCACTGACGATGTCCTTACCCGTTATCCGGTTGAGAAACACCGTGCCGGGTACGTCGCTGACGAATAACACGTTGCTGCCGCCGCCCAGCACGAAATCCCTGTGCGGATCAAAAGCGGGCAGGGACAGGAGGTCTTCCTCGGTTTCGATGGTCAACAGCAGGCCGGCCGATGCCTCGACACCGAAGGTGTTCAATGACTTCAGGGAAGGGCGCTCCAGTACTTTCATCCGCTGTTACGGTTTGCAATGGCCTGCAGGCACTCGTCGACCAGTTCAGGGCCACGATAGATCATGCCGGTATAAAACTGCACCAGGTCGGCGCCTAAGTTCAGCTTGTCGAGCGCGTCCTGCCCGGTGGTTATTCCACCCACGCCGATCAGTGCAACTTCATCAGGAAGCGCCTTCCTGAGCGCCGCCAGGACCTTGTCCGCTTTTGGTTTTAAGGGAGCGCCGGACAGGCCGCCGGCTTCTTTGGCGTGTTTCATGTCTTGCACGCCTTCGCGGCCGATCGTCGTATTGGTCGCAATCACGGCATCCATGCTGTGACGGCTTATCACTTGCGCAATCACCGCGATGGCATCGTCTTCCAGGTCCGGCGCTATCTTTATCGCCAGTGGCACGTAGCGGTCGTGTTTGTTTGCCAGTTCTTCGCGTCGCCGGCTAAGTTTACCGAGCAGATTATCCAGTTCATCTTCAGCCTGCAGGTCGCGCAGGTTTTTGGTGTTGGGTGAGGAAATATTGGCGGTGATGTAGTCGGCGTAGGGATAGACTTTTTCCAGGCAATGCAGGTAATCGTCCGCCGCGTTCTCTATGGGCGTATCGAAGTTCTTGCCGATATTGATTCCCAGAATACCTTTAAAGTGGTGTTTCCTTACCCGGTTGACCAAATGGTCCACGCCCTTGTTGTTGAAGCCCAGCCGGTTGATCATCGCGCTGGCTTCGGGCAGTCGGAATATCCGGGGTTTTGGATTACCGGGCTGCGGCCTGGGCGTGGTTGTGCCGATTTCGACAAAACCGAAACCCAGGTCTTCCAGGGCTTCGAAATAGTCTCCGTTTTTATCCAGGCCAGGAGCCACACCTACCGGGTTGGGGAATTCGAGTCCCATGCATTGAACCGGCTGGCGCGTAACTTTACCCAGAAATCGTGTGGCGCCCAGCTTGTGCCCCAGGCGCAATCCTTCCAAGCTCAGTGCGTGAGCGAATTCCGGGTCGGTAGCAAACAAGACCTTTTGTGCGAGCTTATAGAACATTTAAAGATCAAACTTGATGCCCTGTGCCAGAGGCAGTTCCCTGCCCCAGTTAAGCGTATTGGTCTGCCGGCGCATGTAGGCCTTCCAGGCATCAGAACCCGACTCTCTTCCGCCGCCGGTTTCTTTTTCGCCGCCGAAAGCCCCGCCAATTTCGGCCCCCGATGTACCGATATTCACGTTGGCTATGCCGCAGTCCGAGCCTGCAGCGGACAGATAGAGTTCGGCGTGACGCATGTCATTGGTGAAGATGGCAGAAGACAGTCCCTGGACCACGTCGTTTTGCATGGCAATAGCCTCATCCAGTTCACGGAAGGGGATCAAGTACAAGATGGGGGCAAAGGTCTCCGTCTGCACGACCTCCCAGTGATTTTCGGCCTTGATAATGGTCGGTTCGACAAAGTATCCGAGGCCGTCCAACCGGTTTCCACCGGTCAACACATCGCCACCGGCATCGCGTGCATTCTCGACGGCAGCCAGGAAACGTTGCACGCTGGTTTCGTCGGTGAGCGGTCCCATCAGCGTATCCGCATCCAGTGGGTCACCGATACGCACCTGCTGATACGCGTTGACCAGAGTTTCGGTCACCTGGTCCAGGATGGATTCGTGCACGAACAGTCGCCGCGTCGTGGTGCATCTCTGACCTGCGGTGCCGACTGCACCGAACACGATGCCGGGAATGGCCATTTTCAGGTCTGCGCTTTCGTCCAGGATGATGGCGTTGTTGCCGCCCAGTTCCAGCAGGCTTCGGCCCATGCGCTCAGCGACACGCACACCGACTTTCCGGCCCACGGCCGTCGAGCCGGTGAAGGAAACCAGGTTCACGCGCTTATCATCGACCAACCGTTCTGCCAGGGAGTGGCCGGGTTCAATAAAACTGAAGAATATCGAAGGAAAGCCGCCGGCTTCCAGAGCCGCGTTGCAGATGTTCTGTACGGCGACGCAGCACAGGGCACCCTTGAGGGAGGGTTTCCAGACCGTGGTATTGCCACAGATCGCGGACAGGAACGCGTTCCAGGACCAGACGGCAACCGGGAAATTGAACGCAGAAATTACGCCGACGATGCCGTAGGGATGCCACTGTTCATACATGCGGTGCTGCGGGCGTTCAGAGTGCATGGTCAGGCCGTACATCATGCGGGACTGGCCAAGTGCAAAATCGCCGATATCGATCATTTCCTGCACTTCGCCATCACCTTCTGCCTTGATCTTGCCCATTTCCAGGCTGACCAGGCTGCCCAGTGCGTCCTTGTGCTGGCGCAGACCTTGCGTGCACAAGCGGACGGCTTCGCCTCGTCTTGGTGCTGGAACATTCCGCCAGTCATTGAACACCTGGCGTGCCGTTGTGATCACGCGTTCGTAGTCATCCGCCGAGACGCCATAAACCCGCGCAATGACCTCGCCATTGGCTGGATTCGTGGATTCGATAACGCCCTTGTCCTGCGTTGTCGACCATTCGCCGTCACCGAAATAAGCGCCGGGATTGTAATCCTTGATTCCGAGTTCTTGCAGAAATTCCATAGTGTCTTTGACCCTTTATAAACGCGTGGAAAAAAATTCAAATTCAGAGCAAGGCATTATCGCATTCACTCTGGATTCTTGCACGCTTCCTGCCGCTTAAATAATATGGAAAACAACGGAACTCCACCCCACGGGGCCTGTCATATCGCACAGTGACAACCTGTTGCTGGAACCGGTCTTATCGGTCCAACAGGGTCTTGGCAGAATGGGTAGCATGTTATGCTCAGCAGAGGGATCCAGCGCATATGACGGCGCTATACAAACAACAACCAAGTCTGGCCGAACTGGTTGATGGGAATTACTCTCGCAGGGGGAATAACTCCTGTCGGGGGATTTACTCCCGCCAGCCGGACCGGCAAGCCCAACGGGGAGAGACGGAGCGTGTGCGCATGAGCGAAGCACAGGTTGATCAATTGCTGGTTGAGAGAGTGCAAAAAGGCGACAAACATGCTTTTGATCTGCTCATCAACAAGTACCAGCATAGGATTGTGAGCCTGGTATCACGCTACGTGTCCGATCATGCGGAGGCCCTGGACGTGTCGCAGGAGGCGTTCATCAAGGCGTACCGGGCCATCGGTAAGTTCCGCGGTGACAGTGCTTTTTATACCTGGCTGTACCGTATTGCAATCAACACAGCCAAAAATTGGCTGGTTGCACAAAAACGTCGCCCGCCCGCCTCGGATATTGATGCGGCGGATGCGGAACAATATGACATGGATAGCCGTCTCAAGGATAAAGGCACACCGGAAAATGAATTGATGCGCGATGAAATCAAGCGCACGGTTTATGACACGATTGCACAACTTCCGGTTGACTTGAGAACTGCCATCATGCTGCGGGAAATGGAAGGTATGAGTTACGAAGACATTGCAACAACCATGGACTGCCCCATCGGCACAGTCCGTTCAAGGATTTTTCGGGCCAGGGAGGCCATCGACGAGAAGTTGAGACCCCTGCTAGAGGGGAACTGAGATTTAACAGGCACGGTAAGACCATGAGCGAAGAATCACGGGAACACCTTTCATGTTTCATGGACGGTGAAATCAGCAGGGAAACAGGCCGTTTCCTCGTCAGACGCCTTGGTGCGGATAGCGAGTTGCGTCAGACCTGGGCACGTTACCACCTGGTCAGGGATTGCCTGCGGCACCAGGAGGGTGGCCTGGTTGGCGGCAATTTGGGCATTGATTTGTGTGGCAGGGTGCAGCAGGTATTGGCAGGTGAGGCACCACAGGCAGTGCCAGGAAGATTTGCTGCAAGTCTGTTGCAAGGCAAGGGGAGTTGGCTGAAGCCGGTCGCCGGCATGGCCATGGCGGCTTCAGTAGCTTTCATGGCCATCATGACTGTGGGGTCTGGACCCAGCCCGGTCAACACTCCACCGGGTGAACTTGCCGGCAGCCAGCAGGCGGAATCATTTGTCAGCCCCAATAATGTGCTGAGTAGCAGCCCGCGTTCCCAACAAGTCAGCTTATTGGGTGGAGCCGGCAATACGAACCATAAAATGAACTCCTACTTGTTGCGTCATTACCAGGTAACCGGTTCCACGGGCGGTAAGGGTTTTGTTACTTTTGTACCCATCGTCGTGACTCAGGCTGCCGCCCGGGCGGATGCACAAGCCTCTTCACAGACCGCTCCACAACCTGGAGCTGAGGAAGGCGAAGATACCCCTGGTAATAATTCACCAGATAAGGATTCACCGGATAGGGATTCACCAGATAGGGATTCACTGGATAGGTCAAACGAATCCATACAGCAATGAAACCCTGCGCTGTAACATCATGCTTGGTGACACTTCTGCTCGCCGCAGTTTTGCCTGCCATGGCCGGCTCCAACGGTGACGCTGCGCAATGGCTGGAGCGGATGTCAGCCGCGATGAGCCAAATGACCTACCAGGGCACCTTCGTTTACGTTCACGGTGATGAAGTTGAAATCATGAGAATCACCCACGTTTCAGACGAAGAGGGAGTGCGGGAACACCTGGTCTCGATATCCGGACTTCGGCGCGAAATATTGAGGGATTCCAACGGGGTGCGCTGGGTGCAGGGTGAAGATCTCCAGGTGATGGAGGACTCGGCCTTCACTCGTTCTTTTTTTCCGGAAATACCACTGGGCCAGACTGACCAGGCCTCGGCTTCATACCGTCTTGAGCTTGGCCCAAGCGAACGAATCGCCGGCCACACTGGCCGTAAACTCAAAGTCATACCCAAGGACAAGTATCGTTATGGTTACACTTTATGGCTGGAAGAGTCTTCCGCCCTGTTGCTGAAATGGGAATTGCTGGACAGCGATAATCGGCGGCTGGCCAAGCTCATGTTCACCGATTTACGCTTGGGTTCCGAGGTCGATGTGAAAGAACTGGAATCCACCAGCCAGTTAAAAGAGTACAAAATTCTGGAGTCCAGTCTGCCCTCCAGCAAAGGCCTTTCCCACGGTACTCCACGATGGAAGCCGAGTGAACTTCCCACGGGATTTCACTTGACAGCGCACCGTTATGTGGACCAGCAGAACCAGAAAATATTCGAGCACCTGGTGTACAGCGATGGGCTTGCTGCAATTTCGGTTTACGTGGAAAGTGCCAGTGGTGACGCGCTGGATCAAGCAACCGGCATCAGCCGCCTGGGAACGACACATGCCTATTCCCGGGTGACCGACGGCGTCCTCATCACGGTCGTCGGTGATGTACCCGCCATCACGGTGCAGTCCATCGGCAACGCCGTCAGCCTGACCTCTCCTTAGAATCTGAATTGGCGCCGATGATTGAACAGCAGGGTCTAATCGTTGCAGTGGCCGGTGAAATTGCCAGTGTGCAGCTTGGAGGCAGTTCCGGTTGCGCGGTTTGTAATGCTGGAAAAGGTTGCGGAGCCGGAATTTTTGGGCGCTTGTTGCAACGAAAATCGGTAGTTCTTGAATTGCACAACCAACCGGGTGCCCGGCTTGGCCAGGCGGTCATGGTCGGCTTGCCGGAAACGCTTTTTTTGCGTCTGGTTTTTGGTTTCTACCTGTTTCCACTGCTGGCGGGGCTTGCAGGAGCCGCCATTGGACACTATATATCGGTAACGCTCCAGGTAGATTCCGCTGCATCAGATGGTTTGGCGCTGCTGGGAGCAGTGTTGGCGGGCGTTTTTGCGCTTCGGTGGAACCAGCAGGGAAATGGAAAACCGCTGGGTGAATTTCCACGGAGAATTACAGTCCACCTGTTGCGGGTCGTTGGGCAGGGTACTGCAGAGCAGTGTGACTCCGCGAAACCGGTAGAAAGGACGAGTACCCCATCAAAGTAAACACATCAGAGGTGATTTTGTGACCAGACGTATTATGATCGGCTTTTGTTTGCTGGTGTTAACAGCTGCGGCCAACACCGGATATGCACGGGTAACGGGTCTGCCTGATTTCACCGGGCTGGTAGAGGACGCTGGACCGGCAGTGGTGAATATCCAGGTGATCAAGTTTGGTGAACGGGTGCGTGATACCCAGTCAGGCCGCGGCGACCGAAATCCATACAGCCGTGAGCAGATGCCTGAATTTTTCCGCCGGTTTTTCGATATCCCGGGTAACCCGGGTTTTACCGAACCGGATCGCCGTGGCACGGGATCGGGTTTTATTTTTGAAGCCGAAGGCTACATCATCACCAACCACCACGTGGTTGAAAACGCGGATCAGATCATTGTCCGGCTTGCCGACCGCCGTGAATTTAAAGCCGAACTGTTGGGTTCTGACCCTCGGAGCGATATTGCACTACTGAAAATCGATGCGAGCAACTTGCCAACCCTGAAATTTGGTAATTCCAAAATCCTGCGGGCGGGAGAATGGGTG
Organism: Pseudomonadota bacterium; assembly: GCA_022565025.1. Classification (GTDB taxonomy): domain Bacteria; phylum Pseudomonadota; class Gammaproteobacteria; order Xanthomonadales; family SZUA-36; genus JAJRRA01. The sequence goes on along the minus strand of JADFKH010000050.1, from coordinate 5,781 downwards.
GTTGCCATCGGTTCGCCCTTCAATTTTGAACAATCCGTGGCCGCTGGCATCGTCAGCGCCACGGGGCGCAGCACCAGTTCCCAGCAATACGTGCCATTTATCCAGACGGATGTGGCCATCAATCCTGGTAATTCCGGTGGGCCATTGCTTAACCTTGATGGTGAGGTGGTAGGAATTAATTCCTGGATATTGAGTTCCAGCGGCGGTTCCATTGGAATTTCTTTTTCCATTCCGATTGAAACCGCCAGCAGTGCCGTAAGGCAATTGAGGGAGCACGGCAGAGTATCCCGTGGGCTGCTTGGTGTTCTGGTCGGGCCAGTAACGCGTGAGATGGCTGAGGCGATGAAACTGGAGCGGCCGGTGGGCGCGCTGGTCAATGACGTCAACAAGGACAGCGCTGCCGAACGCGCCGGGATTCAACCCGGTGACGTGATCCTTGAAATCGATGGGGAATCCATTGAAATTTCGAGCGATCTGCCACCGCTGGTGGGCTCAAATCCACCTGGAACGGAAGTGGTAGTATTGATCAGCCGTAACGGTGATGAACATACTTTCGAAGTAACGCTGGATGCCCTTGACGCCGACGAGGATGAAAGCCCGCTGGTTTCCACCGCTCAATCCAGTCACAGCAACGCGCTGGGCATCGCTGTGGAAGCAATTACCAGCGATCAACGCCGGGCCTTGGGCGATGTCTCAGGTGGCGTACTGGTTTCCAAAATTGAAAGCGATGCCGCCTACCGGGCCGGGTTGCGACGCGGGGATATTGTGCTGATGATCAACAGCAGCAAGGTGGATGATGTCGGTTCTTTCCACGGCATCGTAGAATCGCTGCGGAGCGGCAAAGCCGTTGCGCTGCGTATCATGCGGCAGGGCGTCACCAATTTTATTGCTTACACGCCAAGCGCCGAAGAATAATGGATTACATTAACTAGAGACTCCTTGACAGGGACTGCGTGGGTTATAATTCACTGTTCGAGAAACCGGGCCATCCGTTTCACCGGAAGCGGATGGCCTTTCCGCACCTGTCTACAGGTCTGAGGCATGGATCAAAGACACATTCGAAATTTTTCAATCATCGCCCACGTGGACCATGGCAAGTCCACGCTGGCCGACCGCTTTATCCAGCTATGCGGCGGCTTGACCGAACGGGAAATGGAAAATCAGGTGCTGGATACCATGGACATCGAACGCGAACGAGGGATCACGATCAAGGCGCAGAGTGTCACTCTCAATTACACGGCCCGGGATGGTGAAATCTACAAACTCAATTTCATCGATACACCCGGCCACGTGGACTTTTCCTACGAGGTTTCCCGCTCACTTGCTGCCTGCGAAGGCGCCTTACTGGTGGTGGATGCGGCCCAGGGTGTGGAAGCCCAGAGCGTGGCCAATTGTTATACGGCTGTGGAACTCGGACTGGAAGTCATCCCCGTGCTGAACAAAATCGACCTGCCGTCAGCTGAGCCAGAACGCGTCAAGCAGGAAATCGAAGATATTATTGGCATCGAAGCCTCAAATGCGCTTACCGTCAGCGCCAAGACCGGTGAAGGTGTGCCCGATGTCCTGGAGATGCTGGTGCAGGACATACCTTATCCGAAGGGCCAGAGTGATGCGCCGTTCAAGGCCCTGATCATTGATTCCTGGTTCGATAACTACCTCGGAATTGTATCACTGGTACGGGTAGTCGATGGTTCTATCGTTAAGGGTGAGAAAATCAAATTGATGTCATCCGGAAACCAGCATAAGGTGGAACAAGTGGGGGTGTTCACCCCAAAGCGTGAAATACGGGAGCGGATATCTGCTGGCGAAGTAGGATTTTTTGTGGCTGGAATCAAGCAGGTGCATGGGGCGCCGGTCGGTGACACAATCACGCTGGCAAAAGACGGTGCGACCGAGCCGCTACCCGGGTTTAAAACCGTGCAGCCACGTGTATTCGCAGGCCTGTTTCCCATCGTTGCGGAGGATTATCCAGACCTTCGCGAAGCCCTGGACCGGCTGCAGTTGAACGACGCTGCTCTGCAGTTTGAGCCCGAGACTTCCGCAGCGTTGGGGTTTGGATTCCGCTGCGGATTTCTGGGGCTGCTGCATATGGAAATCGTGCAAGAGCGCCTTGAACGCGAATACGACGTGGAACTGATCACCACGTCCCCGTCGGTGATTTATGAGGTGGAATTGATTGATGGCGAGGTGATCAGATTGGAAAACCCCGCCAAGCTGCCTGAAGCAAACAAGTTTTCTGAAATTCGTGAACCCATTATCGAAGCCAGTGTCCTGGTGCCCCAGGAATACGTGGGTGCCGTGATTGGTTTGTGTGAGGAAAAAAGGGGAGTCCAAAAAGCGATACAATACCTGGGTGGGCAGGTTTCCATTCGCTATGAATTACCGCTCTCGGAAATTGTTCTGGATTTCTTTGACCGGCTCAAATCCGTGAGTCGTGGTTACGCCTCCTTCGATTATCATTTCCTGCGGTTCCAGGCAGGCAATTTCGTGCGCCTGGACGTGTTGATTAATGGTGACCGGGTTGATGCCCTGTCGTTGATTGTGCACCGTGAGCAGGCCCAGAGGCGAGGGCGTAAATTAGCGGTTAAGATGAAGGAACTGATTCCGCGCCAGATGTTCGATGTGGCCATCCAGTCCGCAATTGGCGGGCAGGTTGTTGCCCGTACCACGGTCAAGGCGCTGCGTAAAAATGTTACGGCCAAGTGTTATGGTGGCGATGTGACGCGTAAAAAAAAGCTGCTCGAAAAACAAAAAGCAGGCAAAAAGCGTATGAAACAGGTAGGTCGTGTCGTGATACCACAGGAAGCCTTCCTGGCTGTGCTCCAGCAGGACCATAAGAGGTAGTCGATAAGCATGAATTTGGATTTTTCCCTGTTGCTGGTGGTTTTAACTGCATTTACCGGATTGGTATGGCTGCTTGACAGTTTGCTTTTCCGCAGGCGTCGCATGGATCGAGCCGTTCAGGAAAAAGTACAGCGTGCCCGGGAACCTGTGATCATCGAGTATTCCCGTACCCTGTTTCCTGTGCTGCTGTTCGTACTGCTTTTGCGCTCGTTTCTTTTCGAGCCGTTCAAGATTCCTTCAGGTTCGATGATCCCGACCTTGTTGGTCGGCGATTTTATCGTGGTCAACAAGTTTACTTACGGACTCAAACTGCCGGTGGTGAATAAGAAGGTGCTAGCGCTTGGAACACCCCAGCGCGGTGATGTCGTTGTTTTTCGCTACCCCGTCGATCCCAGTATAAATTTCATCAAGCGCCTGATCGGCCTCCCAGGGGATACCATCACCTACCGCAACAAGGAATTATTTGTCAATGGCGAGCCGGCTTCAAAACGGGAAAACGGTCGTTACACCTCTGACCAAGTGAAATGCTCCACGCCACGCTCTGACGCCGTTCGTTTCAGTGAAACGGTTGATGATGTTGAACACGATATCCTGCTGCATGCGAGATCCGGCAGCCGCAATGGGCAGTGGGTCGTGCCCGCAGGTCATTATTTTGTGATGGGCGACAACCGTGACCGCAGCAATGACAGTCGGGAATGGGGTTTCGTGCCCGAAGAAAACATGATGGGTCGAGCGGTGGGCATTTGGATGAACTTTGACTACACCAAAGGCTGCGGTGATCTTTCCCGCATTGGAAATGGTATTCACTAGTGTGGTGTACCTGAGCCAAGTGGGCCGGTCCTCACACTCATGACTGATTACAGCATCATTTGAGACTCCTGCGGAAAAATTGCAGCCAAAAGGCTATAGTATGGGGGTCTTAAACCCGAATGTTTTACCGAAACATCGGGTTATGCTCGAATCTTGCCAAAAGGGGCAGTCATGTCGCCGATTACGGTTGGGTTCGGGTTCCACTCAACAAGGAAGCAGGTGAAGACAGATGAACATTCGTAAGCAGCGTGGTTTAACCCTGATGGGCTTTGTTATGGTTCTGGTACTGGTGGTATTTTTTTCTTACGCGGCCATGCGGATCGTGCCACTCTACCTTGAGTATCAGGCTCTAATCAGTGCTATGAATACTTTGAAAGCTGACCCCAGGGGGGCAAAAATGTCTGTAAAACAAATCAAGACTAAATTGATAAACAGCCTTTGGGTCAATTACGCCACCGATAACATTCAACGCAAACATATGAGAGTGACCCGCAAAGACGGACTTCAGGTTCGCGTTGCGTATGAGGTCCGCAAAGATTTTGTGGGGAATATTGACTTGATCCTTTCGTTTGAACGAACCGTTCAATTGAAGTGAAAAATTCTGTGGCCGGGATCGATTACCGGTTTGCCGACCAGCAATTGCTGCAAGAGGCGTTGACCCACCGTAGCCGGGGGGCGAGCAATTATGAGCGACTTGAGTTCCTTGGGGACAGTGTCCTGAATCTTGTTGTTTCATCCCGCTTGTTCGAATTGAAGCCGGGTGCAAGCGAAGGGGATCTGAGCAGGATGAGGGCGCGGCTTGTTCGTGGTGAAAGTCTTACGGACATTGCTTCGGACCTTGCTTTGGGGAAACAACTGAACCTCGGTGAGGGTGAAATGAAGTCCGGCGGGTTCCGTCGAGCTTCCATTCTTGCCGATGCTTTCGAAGCGCTGCTGGGTGCGATTTTTCTCGACAGTGATTATGCAATCTGCCGCACCGTCATACTCGACTTATTCGACCCCCTGATTGAGAAACTTCCCGCTATCGAGGAGTTGAAAGATGCCAAGTCCCGCCTGCAGGAATGGCTGCAGGGCAGGGGTAGGCCATTGCCTGAATACACCTTGTTCAGAGAAGAAGGTGCCGATCGACATCGTGAGCGCTCTCGCTGACTTAGCAGATGGGATGGACTGGGGAATGGCGACGACCGTAGGGGACACGACCTACTATCGACAATTGCCCGGGCAATCACTGGGTCGAATCTTCAAGAACGACCTCGTTGTCGCCAGAAATGCTGACGGTGCCAAAGGAGGAGCTCTTCGCATACTTGTCTGGGAAGCGGAGGCGATTGTGGCCTTTCGGGAAGCGTGCGAGGCGCGTTTCGGTGATGTCTGTTACACCACGACGTTCTACAGCTCGTCCGGGGAGGCCAAGTCACTGGGCGTCTTTCCTCTTGGTGCAGACAAGGGGTTCGCCTTGGCGACTGTGCTAAAGGAACTTGACATCCGCAGCGACAGAGTCATGGCCGTGGGAGACAACGAGAACGACATCCCCATGTTTCGGGAGTCTGGCCTGAAGGTAGCAGTAGCGAACGCGACGGAATCACTGAAGGCCATCGCTGATGTGATCGCACCATCGAATGACGAGGATGGCGTGGCCTGGGCCATCCGGAAATACGCCTTGGTTTAGTGGGTCGAGACTAGATCGAACGGTGTGCTCGAATGAGGACAATCTACTGTCCACTTTTCGTCTAAAAGACAGGCTACGCCATGCCCCGTGGTCCAATTGAGGACTATTGAAAATCCTTCGCATCAAGTTTGAAGTGCGACAGCTAAGGGTTCGCTCCACCACGCCGCCCTACATGGCGACGACCCGCAAGGATTTCGTATTCGGAGGCCGCGGATTTTCAGCCGTTCGGCACAAGGAGTGACGCATGGACTCCCGTACGAGTGATCACATGAGAGAGGGGAGAAGGAAGTTGCGCGGGATGCCTGAGATCCGTCGGGCGCGGGAGTCAGACCGGGAGTTCGCCAGGCAAACGCATCATGCCGCATACCGGGAAGTTGTAGAGCGTCAGTTCGGCCCCTGGGACGAAGTGTTGCAGAACAGCTTCTTCGAGGCCGATTGGAACCCCGCGACGAACGAGATCC
>JADFKH010000234.1 GCA_022565025.1 Pseudomonadota bacterium | reverse complement strand
CTCATTAGTAGCCGTATCTGCGGTTTCTCCGTTGCCACCTCGAGGTGACAACCGACACATTTCGAAACCGCGGGCACCCCGGCAGAGGGTGAGCGCCGGGCCTGGGTGTGGCAATACAGACAGGGGATCTCGTTTTCGCCGGCGTGGACGGCGTGGCTGAAGGCGATCGGTTGTTCCGGACTGGTGCCCGGAACGAAGGTAGCGTTCGCCCAATAGCCCAGCACCAGGCCAACCAGCACCACAATTACCAGCATCGCCGCTGGCCTGAGTACTTTTAATGCCGGTACAATGGAGACGTTCATTTATTCTGTACTCCGTTTTAGCAATCCCAGTTTCTCACCAAACTCTTCACCAAATTCATGGATAGAAGTGGCTACCTCCTGGTTCTTCGTCGCCCTCAAATAGGTATCCGCCATCTTGTGAATCACCTGGTAAAAGTAAATGTTCAAATCCTCGATGCTGGTATCTTTAACCCATAGATCGATAGCGGCCAGCGTCTTTTTTTCACTATCCCACACCGAAAGCATCATCGACTCACAGGAAATTGGGCCGTCTTCCTGACCCTCCGAGGCCTGCCATTCGATTCGCGTGGGCAGGTCGGCGCTATCGAGGTCGACCGTCAATTTGATTTCCGCTGTTCTTGACATATTTCCTATAAGTTCTCGTTATTATTTTGCGCCTTAGCCAAGCCTCTAAAACCAATAGACAAATGTAAACAGAAACAACCAGACCACATCCACGAAGTGCCAGTACCAACTCACCGCTTCGAAGGCAAAATGGTTTTCCGCGGAGAAATGCCCGCGCAGGGAGCGTAGCAGCATGACCGTGAGCATGATCGTTCCCATGGTCACGTGCGCACCATGGAACCCCGTTAACATGAAAAATGTCGAACCATAAATCCCGGATCCGAGGGTCAGCCCCAATTCGGTGTAGGCCTCCTGGTATTCGATGACCTGAAGGATCAGGAAGCTCGATCCCAGCGCCACCGTAATGGCCAACCAAATTGGCAAGAGTACGCGTTGATTTTTCTTCAAGGCCCAATGGGCAAAGGTGACGGTGACGCTGCTGGTGACCAGGATGACGGTATTGATGAAGGGCAGACCCCAGGCCTCCATCGCCTCGGTAATGCCGCCGCCGGGGGTCATGAACAGCGGCCAGGTATCGGCGAAGTCCGGCCACAACAACACGTGTGTTTCCAGGTTATTACCCGCCCCTGCTAGCCAGGGAACGGAAATGATGCGGGCGTAAAAAAGCGCGCCAAAGAAGGCGCCGAAGAACATGACTTCAGAAAGGATGAACCAGGCCATACTCATCCGGTAGGAACGGTCGAGCAAACCGCTGGTCATGCCGTCGAGCGATTCCCGGATGACGATGCCAAACCAACCAAACATCATAAAGGCGATCAGGGCCAGCCCGGTGAAGAAGATCGGCTGCCCGAAGCTGCCTTCGGCTGCCACCGTATCGGTACTCTGGTGGATGAAAGTGACTGCGCCGTAGGCGGTTACAAACAACGCAATAGAGCCAATAATGGGCCAGGGACTGGAGTGCGGGACGTAATAGCGGGGCGCTTCATTCATAATTTACTGCTCGCAAGCCTCATGGTCTGAGCTGCAGGGACCTTGAACAGCGTATACGATAGGGTGAGCGTCTGGACCTCCTCCGGCAGATCGTTGCTGATGTAAAACCGTACCGGCATATGCTGGTCTTCGCCGCTGTCCAGGTGCTGCTGAGTGAAGCAAAAACATTCGACTTTATGCAGATACTTGGCTGCATAACCAGGCGCAACGCTGGGTACAGCCTGTCCGGTTACCGCCTGAGTGGCACGGTTGCGGACGTAGTAGTCGGTTGCGTACATTTCACCCAATCGAACCCGCAGTTGTTGTACCGTCGGTCGAAATTCCCAGGGCATACCATGACTGACGTTGGCCAGGAACTGAATCGTCACTTCGCGATCCGAGGGGGCCACTTGAGAGATTGCAATAGGGTCAGCCGCGCCCATGGAGGATCTGCCGTTCAGCCCGGTCACCTCACAAAAGACCGGGTGAAGCGGCACCATGGCGTAGGCAAACCCAAACATACCCACAGCCAATGATAAAAGCAGGATGAACTGTTTGCGCTGATTGTTGTGGGTCTCAGTCATCAAAGGGCGAACCTATTCGTTGAGGGGTGTTCTCTCGTTATCTTCCATCATCGGAGGAAATGGCGGTGGCACTTCAAAAGTGTGGTGCGGCGCCGGTGACGGCACTGTCCACTCCAAACCGTCGGCACCCTCCCAAACCCGGGCGCTAGCCTTTTCACCGCCGCGTATGGTCTTGATCACGATGTACAAAAACAAGATCTGCGTCAGACCCAGGAGTCCGGCGCCGATGCTGGAAACCATATTGAAATCGGTAAATTGCAGGGAGTAATCCACAATCCGCCGGGGCATACCGGCAAGACCGGAAAAATGCATTGGGAAGAAAGTCAGGTTGACCGCGATCACCGCGGTCCAGAAGTGGATCTTGCCCAGACGTTCATCATACATGTGACCAGTCCATTTAGGCAGCCAGTAATACACCGCCGCCATGATGCCGAAAATAGCACCCGGATATAAAACATAGTGGAAGTGTGCCACCACAAAAAAAGTGTCGTGGTATTGAAAATCAGCTGGCACGAGGGCCAGCATGAGACCCGAGAAACCGCCGATGGTGAACAGAATGACGAAGCCGAGGGTAAACAACATGGGTGTTTCAAAGGTCATGGATCCGCGCCACATGGTGGCGACCCAGTTGAATACTTTCACGCCGGTGGGCACAGCAATCAGCATCGTCGAATACATGAAAAATAATTGGCCCGTCACCGGCATGCCAGTAGTGAACATGTGATGCCCCCAGACGACAAACGATAAAATCGCGATGGCAAGGGTTGCATAAACCATCGAGTGATAGCCGAACAACCTCTTACGGGCGAAGGTGGGGATGATCTGTGAGGCGATACCGAAGCCTGGCAGGATCAGGATATAGACTTCCGGGTGCCCAAAGAACCAGAAAATATGCTGGAACATAACCGGGTCGCCGCCGCCTGCCGCGGAAAAAAAACTGGTGCCGAAGTGGCGATCTGTGAGCATCATGGTAACCAACCCTGCCAATACCGGCATCACCATGATGAGCAGGAAGGCTGTGATTAACCAGGTCCAGACGAATAAAGGCATTTTCATCAAGGTCATACCCGGGGTACGCAGATTGAAGATGGTGACGATAATGTTGATGGCGCCCAGGACCGATGAAATCCCCATCATATGGATACCGAGAATAAAGAAATCAGTGCTCGGCGGTCCATAGGTGGTGGACAGGGGCGCGTAGAAAGTCCAGCCAAAATTGGGCGCCCCTCCTTCCATAAAGAGTGTGGAGAGCAACAGGCCAAAGGCGAAGGGCAGAATCCAGAAACTGAAATTATTCAGACGGGGCAAAGCCATGTCCGGCGCGCCGATCATCAACGGAATCTGCCAATTAGCTAATCCAACAAAGCCGGGCATGACCACGCCGAACACCATGAGCAGCCCGTGCATGGTCACCATCTGATTATAGAATTGCGGCTCAGCAAATTGGATTCCAGGCTGAAACAGTTCCAGACGGATAACCATCGCCATCGCCCCGGCAATGAAAAACAGGGTGAAACTGAGGCACAAATAGAGAGTGCCGATATCCTTGTGGTTGGTGGTCAGCAACCAGCGGGCAATGTATGCCAGCAGCTTTGATCGATGTTGAATTACTTCTTCTGCTTGTGCCACCATGGTTCAGTTACCTTATCGGGCCGCGTAAATAGTTTTGGGTTGAATAACGTCAGTGGTAGCGTTGCCCCAGGCATTGCGCTCATAGGTAATCACCGCAGCCAGTTCCCGATCTGAAAGCTGCGGTGCCCAGGCTTGC
>JADFKH010000049.1 GCA_022565025.1 Pseudomonadota bacterium | reverse complement strand
CGTTTGTGTTTGATCTCGGCGAATGGATTCCGGATGAGAATGATGACGGTTGCGGCGGCTGGGAACCCGGTGATTCCTTCCCGACAACCAAACCTATAAGTGGTGATGATATTGATGGCCCGGGTCCCTGGGGTAACGTTACTACGGATCCAGTAGTCTTCGATTGGTCGGAATGTTCGTATGTCTTCGAAGATGATGTTGATCCCAGAAGGCCGTTTACTTCGGCGTTTGACGGGGAAGCCTGTGAGAAAGTGACGCTGCAGACCTGGGATCGTGATGAAAGGACCGCCGGTTCCGGCCCGTCTGGTGGTGAAATTCCGCCGGTCGTTTCGCCGTCGATTCCATGCGATGCCACTGTTGAGGAGTGTGCTGTCACAGTTACGCCGTTCGAGTTGTGCTACGAGGTTAATGTCATGCGCTTCGGCGACGGTGTAATCTTCGATACGCCTGATCTTGGGGGCAGCAGTCTGCTGCTCGAAGTTGACCCTGGCTACGAGAACGGTTGGGCTCGGATCAACTTTTACGACCCCGATGCTGACGATGTTCACGTGGATCACGAGGGTCTCGTCGGTCTGCCGGTCACCGGTTTCGCAGCCTACGAATTTGAAAATAACTTCGTGACAGGCGGCGATGGCGTGCAAGACGTGAAAGCGTTCTACGGTGGATTGTTCGGTCACAAGAGCAATGTACGCCGGGTAAGCGCAGAACACACTGAGCCATAGTCTGTAAGACACCGGGTCTTCGGATCCTGAGACAACCTAGGGGCTGCATCTGCAGCCCCTTCGTTTATCAGCAGTGCGCAAATCATTCGATTTTGCGGAACCAGACTACCACTGAACGGTCCGATGAACGTCAATCATCCCTATCATTAATCAAGCATGATGCAGCCACGAAACGGCTGTGACATTGCGGAGTACACCATGAAATTTGAATTTCGTCTGTTGGCTGGCGCCCTGCTCATGGGGCTTTTACTGCTGCCGCTGCGCGCGGATGATGCGCCTGGAAGCGGCTTGGCGGATGCGCGGGATGATGTTCTTGGCGATGTTCTTGCCATCCAGGGTGATGTGGTGTTGACGCAGGCTGAGATCGACGCGGCTTTCAGCAAAATTCCTGCCCAGCACCGCCTGGCTTTTATCCGCAACGGTGACCGGGTCAACCGGATGATCGGGGATCTGCTGCGGATCAAGATCGTGGTGGCGGATGCGATTGCCGCCGGTTATGATGAAGATTCATTGGTAAAAAGCAGGATGTCGATGGCGGCGGAAAAGGAACTGGCCGAAGCCTGGATGGCAAAAGTCAAGCAAGACACGCCTGCAGCCGACTATGCAACGCTGGCGCATGAATACTATCTTGCCAACCCGGATGCATTCATGACGGAAGAAATCGTCGATGTTTCCCACATCCTGGTGAACAGCGAAGATCGAAGCGAGGAAGAAGCGCTGCAGCTGGCTTCGTCCATAAGGGAACAACTGCTGGCAGACCCTGCCCGTTTTGAAGAGCTGGTTATGGAGTTCTCGGACGACCCGTCGAAGGGCGCGAACCAGGGGCGGTTTGCACGAACCAAGCGGGGTCAAATGGTCAAGGCATTTGAGGACAAAGCGTTCACCATGGAAAATGCCGGCGACATCAGCGAGCCGGTTAAAACCGCATATGGCTACCACATCATCCGGCTGAATGCGAAATTTCCCGCCAGGCCGGTGCCTTTCGAAGAAGTAAAGGCGCAAGCCATGACGCGGGCCCGGGAAAAACACCTGGAGGCTTACCGCTCACGCTACCTCAAGAAGCTGCTATCCGATCCGATCGAACTCCCCGACGGTGCGGTGGAAGCGATGGCCAAGAGACATTTCGGTGAAGACCTGGAACTGTGGCCGGTTTTCGAGGAATAGTTCAATCCGAACGGGTGAATTCTCGGTCTGCCGGTGAAACTGCTGTCCAATAATTTATTCCACCAGCTGGTCTCGCGGGCGATCAGGACGGATTACCTGGAGAACCTGACCGGGTTCGCCTGGCTCATTCTGCAGCCTTTGATGTTGCTGGCGGTCTATGCCTTCGTATTTACCACTATTTTCAAGGCGAGGATTCCGGATGCCGCCGGCGTGAGTTACGTGCCTTACCTCGCGGTTGCTTTTTGGCCCTGGACCGCTTTTTCCGAAAGCATCCTGCGTTCCGCCAACGCCATCTCCGCCAACGCGGCGCTGATCGGCAAGGTGGCGTTCCCCGGTGAACTGCTGCCCTTATCCACGGTGACGGCCACATTCGTGATGCACATGGCCGGATACCTGGCAGTATTGCTGGTGCTGCAATTGATGGGAACCGATATCCATTGGTTAGGGCTGCTTGGCGCAATACCCGTGCTTTTATTTATGTTCATCTTCGCCAGTGGCCTGGCGCTGTTGACCAGCGCCTTGCAGGTTTTTGTGCGCGATGTGGCGCAAATACTGCCTCCGCTGATGACCTTCTGGTTTTTTACCACGCCCATTTTGTACAGTTCATCCTTACTCCCGGATAAATGGGCAAGCGTGATAAAATTGAACCCGATGACCTGGTACGTAGAACGGCTGAGGGATTTCCTGCTGCTGGGAAATTACCACTGGTCCATCAGTGACCTGTTGGTGCCGTCATTCAGCATTCTTGTGTTCTGGGCTTCACTCGTTTTCTTCCGCCGCTGCAGCGGCCATTTCGAGGATTTCCTCTGATGCGCCCGCTGGTTCGCCTGCAAGGCATTTCCAAGTTCTATCCTCGTGTCCACCGTCCCGGTGAGCGTCTGCGCGCTTTTGCCGCGCTGATGGCCGGGCGGGAACCACAGGACGGGGTAGAAGTGCTGCACGACATCAGCCTGGAAGTCAGCGCCGGACAGTCATTCGGCATCATCGGCGAAAACGGTGCTGGAAAATCCACCCTGTTGAAGGTGCTGACCGGCGTGATCACGCCCAGCAAGGGCAGTGTGGAGGTCAATGCCAGGGTAGCGGCCCTGTTGGAACTCGGCGCCGGTTTCCAGCCGGAGTTTTCCGGGATTGACAATATTAAAATGAAAGCCTCCCTGCTGGGTATGAGTAGCAAACAACTGGACCGGCGGATGGATGACATCCTGGCTTTTGCCGATATCGGTGAGTATGTTTACGAGCCGGTCAAACATTATTCTTCAGGCATGGTCGTGCGGCTCGGTTTCGCCGTGGTGGCGGCCTCCGATCCCGAATTGCTGATCACCGATGAAGTCCTGGCGGTGGGTGATGAGTCCTTCCAGAAAAAGTGCATTCGCTGGATCGAGTCCTTTCTGGCCAAGGGCAATACCTTACTGATGGTTTCCCACAGCATGTACCTGGTGCAGAAACTTTGCACCAAAGCACTGTGGGTACACCAGGGGAGGGCACGGGAACTGGGCGATGTTTTCCCGGTCACCCAGGCCTACCTTGCATACCACGAAGAGAAAAATGCCCTGGAAAAGCAACAACGCCATGCGCACGATGGAGGCAGCGGACTGTACTGTGTCCGTAAATTTACCTTCCTTGGCCACTCCGGCAATGAAGATCCCGTGATCCGGCACGGTGAAGACCTTGAAGCTGAACTGATCCTGTCTTCACCCGACGGCAGGCCCCCGGTAGCCTTGTTTGGCGTGATGCGCGCGGATGGGACACCGGTATATGGCGTGGCTTCGGACTTTGACGGCATTACGCCTGAACGGATCGATGATCGTCTGTTCCGCTTCCGCATACGTTTTAAATCTTTGCAACTGTTAGCAGGCAGCTACAGCATCCGGGGACATGCCATGGATCCCGAAGGCATGCGGCTGTGCGATTCATCAGAGCACCGTTTCACGGTTTCCGGTCAAAGCAGGGAGATGGGGTTTATCCATTTGCCGCACCAGTGGAATGGTGGGGATTAATCATCGGCGCCGGGCTACCTTCGCTGATTATCCCGGTGCACAATGCACCGGCCGAGTTGGATCGCTGCCTGGCGTCTGTTTGCGCAACGGTTCCTGCCGGGGCTGAAGTTTTTGTTATCGATGATGCCTCAACCGATGCTGAAGTGACCAAGGTACTGGGCCGCTGGCAGCAACGGACCGGACCGTCCTGGCGGTTCTGTTTCCAGCAACAGAACCTTGGTTTCGTGGCAACCGCGAACCGGGGTATGGAGATGACGCGGCGCGACGTTGTCTTGCTCAATTCAGATACTGAAACTACAGCGGGCTGGCTCGAAGGCCTGCAACGCTGTCTCGCCTCGGACCCAATGATCGCAACCGCAACCCCGTGGACCAACAACGGTGAAATCGCTTCCATCCCCCGTTTTTGTACCGCGAATCCAGCACCGAAAAACCCTACGTCGGTGGCTCAGGTGATCGCGCGCACCGGCACGCCCAACTACCCGGAACTGCCTACCGCGGTCGGTTTTTGCATGGCTGTGTCCCGCCACGCCCTGGATACCTTGGGACTGTTCGATGAAGAAACTTTCGGGCTGGGCTATGGTGAGGAAAATGATTTTTCCATGCGTGCGCAACAGGCGGGATTGCGTAATGTCCTGTGTGACGACGTGTACGTGGTTCACCTGGGCGGCCGGTCTTTCGGGCCACTGGGCCTCAAACCGGATGAACGCTCCATGCGCAGATTGCTATTGCGCCACCCCGGATACCTGCAGCAGATCGAGGAGTTCATAAGCGCCGACCCGCTGGCGGAACGCCGCGAAGAACTGATCCACGCTTTGAAATCAGCCGGTTTGCTGGAAACAATCTAGCCCCAGACTTACCGTGCCAACCGCCAAGGAGGTGCCGTATCTCCCTTCAGGACACACCGTGAACCCATCCCTGGGGGTTTGAATGAAACATCCATGTTTCATACAGTCCTGAAGGAAGACACGACACCCCCTTGGCTAGCTCATGATGGTCCTGATCACTGAAGGGTATCGGGTAGCTGTATACGGGACCGTCATCCGCCGGGAGCGGATGATCGAGCGAACAGGGATGTCTCGAGCGTGTCCCGTATACAGCTACCCGATACCCTCCGTGCTTCCAGTTAATAGCGAATCAATGTGCCGTGTGCGGGCTGGCTTGTGTTGGGTTAAAATCAACCGCAGATTTAAACGGCCCTGGAGCATGGCTTGTCCAAACCGATGGAATTCACAGGTGAGCGATTCACACCCGAATGCGTAAGGGAAATCTGGTACGAGCATTTCCACCGCTACGTTCTGGCGGGTGAGTTGGCCAGTGGCAAGCGCGTGCTGGATGCAGCCTGTGGTGAGGGATACGGATCCGCTCACCTTGCCCGCACGGCAAAAACGGTTGTCGGGGTAGATGTTTCACCACAAGCCATCGCTCACGCGCGTGAGCGTTACCAAGCCGATAACCTGGAATTCCAGCTTGCAAACGTTTGCAATCTGCCGTTTGAAGACGGTCAATTCGAGTGCATTGTCTCTTTCGAAACCCTGGAACACCTTGAAGACCAGTCCGGCCTGCTGAAAGAATTCAGGCGGGTACTCTCACCCGGCGGGTTCGCGTTGATCTCCTCACCCAATAAGGCGATCTATACGGACCGCCACCACACTGAAAATGAATTCCATGTCCGGGAATTGTACCGGGATGAACTGGATGCATTGCTTGATGAGCAGTTTCCCGCACGCAGGCTGTTGCGGCAGAAGCTTGTTTTCCAGTCCGCAATCTGGTCAGAGGAGCCCACTCCCCACGTTGCTTTTCACCAGTCAAAAAACGGCAGGATATCAGCGATCGAAAGTCCCGGTCACGAAGCGATGTACTACATCGCCATCTGTGCCGCGAGTGAGGCCTGCCTGCCGGAACTGCGCCGGGACCTGTGGTTGTTCGATGATGCGGAAGAGTCGGTGTACGCGCATTACCACCATGAAATCCGCAAGAACATGTCCGCCGGCGAATTACTTGCTTCATTGGAGCGTCAACTGGAGGAACTCAAGGCCAGCGGGGTTGATTCACCATCCGAATCCCCTCACCCCCGACCATGGTGGCAGAGGCTGTTCCGAAGCTCATGATCCCCACTGTGCGAACATAACGGCGCGAACATGAGTGCGGAAATCCAGGTCATTATCGTCAATTTCAATGCTGGCGAGACGCTTAGCCGCTGTGTTCAGTCCGTACTCTCCTCCCGGGAAAAGGTATCCATCACGGTAGTCGACAACGCTTCCGTTGATGGCAGCACCGAGGAAATTCAAAGTCTTTTTGGCCAATTGGAGAATGTTGAAATACTTTGCAATGATAAAAATATTGGTTTTTCCAGGGCGGTTAATACTGCAGCCAGGCTGGGAGATGAGGAACTCCTGCTGATCCTGAACCCGGATTGTGAGTTGCTGTCTGGAGCCCTGGGGTATTTGCAACAGGCGCTGGAGCATGATCCGCTGGCCGCATTGTCCGGCCCAACGGTTGTTGACCGGGCGGGGGTGGTGCAAAAAGGCACACTGCGCCGCTTCCCGGATCCGTGGAATTCACTGGTGACGCTGACCGGCTTATGGCGCCTGGGCCGCTGGTTTCCAGCCTTCAAAGGCGTGAACCGGCATCACAGCTCACTGCCTGACAGTAATACGACTGTAGAGGCGGTTTCGGGTGCCTGTATGCTGGTCAGGCGGAAGGCATTTGAAGACGCTGGCAGCATGGATGAGGGCTACGGTCTGCATGGTGAGGATCTGGACTTGATGTACCGCCTGCAACAACAGGGAAATCACTGCGTTTTTGTGCCTGCTGCCCGGGTGTTTCATCAACAGGGCGTTTCATCCCGCAGCCGGCCACTTTGGGTGCACCGCCAGAAGCACTTGGGCATGCAGCGGTTTTTCCACAAATTCCAGGCGCAGCGCTATCCTCTTCCAGTGCGCTGGCTGGTCATTGCAGGCATCTGGCTGCGTTACCTCCTGACCCTTCCACGGGTGTTGCTCCGAAATTGAATGTGAGACAGTCCACCGTCCTGTTGACCGGGGCCAGCAGCCAACTGGGGGTTTTCCTCGTTCCACGTTTGCTAGCAGCGGGTTTCAGGGTGATAGCGCTCAGCCGTCAGGCCAGCGGTGATTCCGCAGGCCCGGATGAGCACCTTGTGTGGAAACATCCCGGCTCATTCGGCATCGGTGCCAGCGTGGGGGATTCCGGCTTGCAGGGGCAGGTGGCGATGCTGATTTCCTGCGGGCCCATCAAAATCGCCACCCAAGCCGTTGTTCTGTGTCCCCGCCTGGAACGTGTGGTGGTCTTCAGCACCAGCAGCGTGTTCAGCAAGGCATCATCCCCGGATGATTCAGAAAACAAACAGATCGCGGATATCCTTGCCGATGAAACGCAGTTGAATGCGCTGTGTTCGGAACGTGGCCTGGCACTGGCGGTGTTTCGCCCTACCCTAGTCTATGGTTGCGGGCTGGACCGGAACATCAGCCTGCTTGCGGCCTGGATCCGACGCCTGGGATGGCTGCCCCTCGCTGGCCAGGCCGCGGGGCTGCGCCAACCGGTGCACGCGGATGACCTGGCCGGGCTTGCAGTTAACGTGCTGATGGCTGACAAACCAGTCAATCTGGACAGCCCGGCCTGCGGTGGCAGCACCCTGACCTACCGGCAGATGGCCGAACTGATTTTCGATGCACTCGACAAACCAAGGCGAATATTCAGTCTGCCGCCTCGTTTGGTCGCGGCCCTGGTGAGTTTAGCGCGTTTACTGCCGCGCTGGCGCGGGGTGAACACTCAGATGGTACGCCGTCAAAATACCGACCTGGTGTTTGATGATTCGGTGCTGAAAGAATGCCTGGAGTACCAGCCACGGCCATTCAGGCCTTCAGCGGAAGATTTCGAAATCCCATCTGAGTTGGAGAAGTACAGACTGCCTCGCTGAGCGTGGGCCACTCCCGAACTCTACTAGTATAGGACACTACACTAGAGTCGTTGGCAGGTTCAAAAATGCTAGAATCGGCCGTTAAGATTCTGCCAAGGAATGATATGTTTGACGAGAGTTATCGCATTCGCGGATTTGACGATGAACTGGCCAACGCGATCGAAGCTGAGAAGACCCGGCAGGAAGACCACATCGAGTTGATTGCGTCTGAAAATTATGCCAGCCCGCGCGTGTTGGAAGCACAGGGCTCAGTCCTGACCAACAAGTACGCCGAAGGCTACCCGGCAAAGCGGTACTACGGCGGATGTGAGTACGTGGACCAGGCAGAGGAACTGGCGCGTAAACGCGTAAAGCAGTTGTTTGGCGCTACTTATGCAAACGTGCAGCCCCATTCAGGGTCGCAAGCTAACGCTGCTGCCTATCACGCACTGTTGCAACCTGGAGATACGATCCTGGGGATGAGTCTTAACGACGGAGGGCATCTCACGCACGGCAGTCCGGTGAATTTTTCGGGCAAGCTGTTCAACGCGGTCCAGTATGGAATCAATCATGAGACCGGCCGGATCGATTACGACATCATTGCGGACCTGGCTGAGAAACACCGTCCAAAAATGTTGATCGGTGGTTTTTCCGCCTACTCAAGGGTGATCGACTGGGCCAGGATGCGTGAAATTGCCGATTCCGTGGATGCCTGGTTCCTGGTTGACATGGCGCATGTCGCCGGCCTTATTGCCGCTGGTATTTATCCCAATCCTGTACCGCATGCCCATGTAACCACTTCAACGACGCACAAAACCCTGCGTGGCCCACGGGGCGGAATTATCCTCGCCCAGGGCGATGCACTAGCCAATGACGGGTTGCACAAAAAGCTTGATTCCGTCGTGTTTCCCGGAACCCAGGGCGGGCCCCTGATGCACGTTATCGCGGCCAAAGCGGTGGCATTCAAGGAAGCACTGAGCCCGCAATTCAAGGGATACCAGGAAGCAGTGGTCCTCAACGCGCGCACCATGGCGCAAACCATGTTGGACAGGGGCTACAAAATCGTTTCCGGCGGCACGGACAATCATCTGTTCCTGGTCGACCTGATCGGCAGGAAATTTACCGGAAAAGTCGCGGAGGAAGCGCTGGGCCGGGCCAATATCACCGTCAACAAAAACACCGTTCCTGGCGAGCTAAGGTCTCCATTCGTGACCAGTGGTTTACGCCTGGGGACGCCGGCCGTTACCACCCGCGGCTTTGACCGGGATGACTGCACGGTGCTGGCCGGGCTGATTTGTGATGTGCTCGACAACATCAACGATGCTTCGGTGCAAGACCGGGTTAAACGCTCGGCGCTGGCTTTGTGCCGTAAACACCCGGTGTACGTGGGCTGAAACCATGTGGTGCCCGTTGTGTAACCATGAGGAGACACGGGTGGTGGATTCCCGCCTCACCGGGGATGGCATGCAGATCCGCAGGCGGCGCCAGTGTGAGGGTTGTGGCTCACGCTTTAATACCTATGAATCGCCTGAACTCAAAGCACCTCGCATCATCAAGTCGAATGGTACACGGGAGGCATTCTCGGAAAAAAAATTACGCGACGGTATGCTGCGTGCACTCGAGAAACGGCCCGTAGAAACCCGTGACGTGGAGCGGACCATACGCTCATTGTTACGTGAGATCTGCAGTGTTGCGGATGCTGAAATACCCAGCTCCCTGCTCGGCGAGTGGGTCATGCGCGAACTGAGCAAACTCGACCAGGTCGCGTACGTACGTTTCGCGTCCGTGTACCGGCGATTCGACGAGGTCAAGGAATTCCTGGATGTGATCGAACGGCTGGAACGGGATGCGGCCGGGGATGGAGACAAGCGCCAGATTTCCCTGCTGGACACCCATCGCAAGTGAGTTTCTCACGCTTCGATCACCAGTGCATGGCCACGGCCCTGAAGCTGGCGGCAAGGGGGTTTTTCAGCCCCCACCCCAATCCCCGGGTCGGCTGTGTCATTACCAAGGGGCAGAACATCCTGGGCCGGGGCAGGCACGAGTTTGCCGGCGGAGCACACGCGGAAATTGCCGCTTTGCGCGATGCACGAGAGGACGTAAAAGGAACAACGGCTTACATTACGCTGGAGCCCTGCAGTCATCACGGCCGCACTCCACCCTGCACCGAGGCCCTGTTGAGTGCGGGAGTGTCGCGCATCGTGGTGGCCTCTTCAGACCCCAATCCACAAGTGCATGGCCAGGGCCTGAAGATGCTGCGCAATGCCGGTGTGGCAGTGGAAATCGGCTTGATGGCGGGCGAGGCTGAAGCCCTGAATCAGGGGTTTTTCATGCGTATGCGCAAAGGTCGCCCCTGGGTCAGGGTAAAAACGGCGATCAGCCTGGATGGAAGGACAGCGCTGGGCAATGGTGACAGCAAATGGATCAGCAGCGAGGTTTCACGCCGCGATGTGCAAAAATGGAGAGCGCGTTCTTCGGCGGTTTTGACCGGCATCGGCACCGTGTTGGCTGACAACCCCGCCATGAATGTCAGGCTGGATAATACCCAGCTTGGGCAATATGGGCAATCCCCAAGCAGGCAACCCCTGCGCATCATTGCCGACAGCCGTTGGCGAACTCCGGTGGACAGCGCGATACTGGCTGACCCTGCAACGGTGATCATTGCCGGAACCCGGGACGTGGCAGTGCCGCCGGAACTGGAAGCAACCGGCGCCCAATGCATTGCACTACCGGCAATAGCTGGCAGGACGGACCTGGTTGCGCTGCTGGGTCGGCTGGCGGAAATGGAACTTAACGAAATTCAGGTAGAGGCTGGGGCCCGCTTGTGCGGCAGCCTACTGCAAGACAGGCTGGTGGATGAGTTATTGATCTATCAGGCGCCACAGCTCTTGGGGGAAGGTGGTCCCGGGCCATTTACCTTAGGGCCGCTTGAATCCATGGATGAGCGAACGCATTTAAAGTTGCTGGAAACCAGGCGTCTCGGCAATGACTGGAGGTTTCGCCTGGCGCCGGAATACCGGAATTGATCATGTTTACTGCAATCGTCACCGCAAAAGGTACATTCAAATAGGTGAGGGCAACAAGGGCTATGATGCGGCCATGACGGCCATCGAAATGGTAGAGACCATGAGAGTGCTTGAAAATCATCTGCAAAATAATGAGTAAACGTGATCGTTTCGGTCCGCGCAAACGAGCGCGACGCCGCGCTTTACAGGCCATTTATCAATGGCAAATCACCGACCAGGACGCCACTGAAATTCTTCACCAGTTCCGTGAAATGCAGGATCTGAGCCAGGTCGATGAGGCGTATTTCGAACGACTGCTGCGGAGTGTGATCAAGCACAAAGAACGATTGATTGATGCACTCGAGCCGTTTCTGGACCGGCCGATGGATCAGGTGGACGTGATGGAGCGTGTGGTGCTCATGATCGGCGCCTGGGAACTGTTGGATTGCCCGGAAATGCCATACCGCGTGGTGCTCAATGAATCCGTCGACCTGGCCCGCCGTTTCGGTTCGGAGCAGGGACATTCCTACGTCAACGCGGTACTGGACAAGGCTGCCAGGAAATGGCGCGCAGACGAAATAACGACCTAGTTTATGTCAGAGTTTGACCTAATCAGGCGCCTGCATGAACGCATCAATGTGGTCGATGGGGACGGTCCATCCGCCTGCGTAGTGGGGATCGGTGACGATGGCGCTGTGCTGGATATTCCGCAAGACAGGCAGGTCGTAGTGACCACCGACACACTCGTGGAGGGTGTTCATTTTCTCGATACAACACAGGCACAAAGCCTGGGCCACAAGGCATTGGCCGTGAACCTGAGCGATCTCGCAGCAATGGGGGCTCAGCCCGCCTGGTTTTTCCTCGCGCTGACTTTGCCTGCGCCTGATCTTTCCTGGCTTGAGTCATTTGCCCGCGGTATGGGAGACCTGGCCCAGTCGGCTGGTGTGGTGCTGGCGGGCGGCGATACCACGATGGGGCCTCTAAGCATCACCATCACGGCGATGGGACTGGTCGAACCCGGCACGGCGCTGACCCGTGACGGGGCCCGGAATGGGGAACTGGTCGTGGTTTCAGGCCAACTGGGTGATGCGGCCCATGCCCTTGAGATCTTAAAAGCTGGTGGCATGCCAGGCCGCAAAAGCCGTGCTGCACTTGAATCCCCTGTACCCCGCTTGCAACTTGGGCGGCAGCTTCGGGGGCTGGCTACATCGTGCATAGACATCTCGGACGGGCTGGTTGCCGATCTTGGTCATATCCTGGAGGCGTCGGTTGCCGGCGCTGAAATCAATATTGACCTCCTCCCATGTTCCGCCAGCATGGCCGGGCTTCCCGGGGGGCAACGACGGCAATTTCAGACTTCCGGTGGAGACGACTACGAACTGTGTTTTACCATCCCCGTGAGCCGGCGCGAAGAACTGGACAGAATTGCCAAAGAGTGCGCTTGCCCACTGAGTGTCATTGGCAAGATCAACACGTCGCTCGAACTGGTTTGCACCATGAATGATGGTAATGTGTTCGTGCCCCAGGGAGGCGGATATGAGCATTTTTAATTTCGTTTTCAAACGGCATCAAAGGCATTACGGATCCAGTTCAAGATCACTCTGCCTTCCTCATTACCGATTGAAACCACATCAAAACGGCAGGCCAGGGAGGCGTGGTGCTGATGAAGCTGGAGGAATCGCTGTGCGGCACGTGTGATGCGTTTCTGCTTGGTAAAAGTGACACTTTCCGCTCCACTACCGTACGCGCTGTCTCTGCGGTACCGGACTTCTGTAAAAACCAGCGTGTGCCGGTCCATCATGATCAGGTCAATTTCACCAAAGCGGCTGTGATAGTTCCGCTCCAGTGTCTTGAGACCTCGTTTATGCAAAAAAGACTCGGCAAGCTTCTCCCATTGACTACCCTCAAAGCGCCGGTTATTCATTCACCTTGAACCTGCAGGGGTATGGGGCGTCCGCGGCTGAATACCGCCCAGGCCGGTTCGCGCCGCAGGTTTCCATTGTTTCCTGCCCGGTACACGCCCGACTGTCCCGGGAAACCGAAATCCGGATCTCTGCTGATTATTTCAAGCCAGGGCAGCAGCTTCCACGCGTCATATCCGATGGTATAGAGCGCAGCAAGGTTGCCACCACGGATGCTCTCCAGCTCCGGTATATCGCCTGCGCTGGCATGCTCCAGCTGCCAGGGGGTGATGGGGAAACGGATGCCGTTAAGGTCCTGATTCAGGACCGGGTCGGGCTGACCGGAATATACCCGGCCGGTAGCATAGACGGGAATATCGCCTGCATCGTAGAACCGGAGCTGCGGCTGAATCAGCTTCGCCTGGGCGGCGTTGGCCACCATGAAGATCATGTCGATGTCATTTCTTCTCACTGCTTCGAATTCCAGTGGCATTTGCAGCGTATTCTCCAGGCGTTTTTTGCGGGCCTTACTCTCATCGATCTTCAGCATTCGCTCGATGACCGGGCCGTGGTCATTATCCGACTCCAGGTAACGTACCGCAGCTATCAATTCCCTGTTTTCCTGTAGGAATTCTTCCCCGAAGGCGAGTGCCATCCTTTCACCCAAGGTGCTTTGCGGCGCCAGGACAACCGCGCGCTCGAAGCCTGACCTGACAGCATGCTCCGCTACTGCTGTGGCTTCTTTTTCCGGTGAAAGTGATATGCCGAATATCTGGCCGGACAAACCGGGAGGGGCTTTGAACGAAGATGGAAATTCATTCAGCGCCAGGATCGGCGTAGCAAGACCTGCGAGGTTGAGTATGGCCTCAATGGATGATTTTTGCAGCGGTCCGATGATCCAGTCGGCCCCGGCGTCCATCGCGCTGAAATAGGCGGAGATGGCGGATTCCGGTTCATCGCCCGTGGCAAAGAAAAGAATCTCGGTGTTGCCGGGATTCTCAAGGAAAGCGCTCATCAGGCCATCCCGAACCGCTGCACCGGCCGCGCTGAGTCGACCCGATCCGGGCAGCAGGACAGCAAGTTTGCGCGGCGCTGCGAATTGCTGTCGATACCTCAGCCACAGATCCAGGGCCTCGTTTGTAGACAGAGGGTGACCGGGGCGGCGCGCTTTCCAGTCGGCCATGGCCTCGCTTACCTGGCTGGGTTCCACCAGGTTCCGCCTGATGACCAGTGCAAGATCCAGCCATCCCGTTATGCGCTGTTCAGCCCTGGGGTTGTCTGCGCGGATCTCCAGTTCTCCCGAGGAGACATTTTTCAGGGATTCGATCACTTCAAGTGCGGCGCGGGGTTCATAACTGCCAATCGAGCGGCTGAGTTTTGCCGCACGGGAAATATTCCTGGAAATGGGTAGGGACAGCAGTTGGTGAAGTTGGACCCACAGACTGTTGTATCGATTCAGCGAAGCTGCTGAAAGATTGGGCTTGGCCTGTCTCAGCAGTTGTTCAGCTTCATCCGGGCGCTCATGTTGTAAAGCCAGGTCTGCCAGAACCAGGTCCAGCCGGGTCTGATCCCGGGAGTCCAGATCTACACGTGAGATCCATTTCAACAGGTTCTCTGCCGGTTTCACCTGCTTGGCCAGCAGCCAGGCATCAGCTGCCCGCACACGATAACTTGCCGCTTGCTCCGGCCGTGCTCCCATGGCGTTCTGCTGCCAGATTCGCGCTGCCCGCTCGAAATCCCGATGTGCAAACGCCTGCTCTGCGCTGCCTTGGTAATCCGCCTCGACGACCGTTGCCCGAGGGGATGTTGTACAGCCTGATGTTGCTGCCAGGAGCAATATACCGAGGAGAATAATTGCCGTTTGAAGCGGTTTGATGGTCACGGGTCACCCGCGGAATCTATGCTGGGCCAAAATGATACCTTACTATTATTCATAATATCCGGGTCTAGTTTAGTGTCCTATATTATGTGACGATTAAGCGAGACGAGAAGGTATTAGCTGTAAGGCGCGTCTCGCAGGGAATGGCATGTCCTTGCCAAGAGGCGCAACGCAGCAGATGATGCCTTCTCGTCTCGCCCGCAGGGAGCCCCACAAAAGACTCAATCCTGCGTTACAGCCTTGGTTAAGGGGGCGGCCATTAACTGCAGGCTGCGCCTTGACTTGAATCTTTTGTGGGGCTCTTAATAGCCACATAATATAGGACACTAAACCCGACGGCACCCGGTTCAATCATGCGGGGAAATGTATGTCTTCCAATGCTCTTTTTGTCGTTGCAACACCCATCGGTAACATGAACGATATCACCCTGCGTGCGTTGGATGTGCTAAAGGTCGTGGATCTCATTGCAGCGGAAGATACACGGCACACCCGGGCGCTACTTTCCCGGCACGGAATCGACACGCCCTTGTTCGCATTGCATGAGCATAACGAAGAGCAAGCGGCTCCTCGCCTGGTGGACAAGTTGCTGGGTGGGCAGTCGATCGCGCTGGTGTCAGATGCGGGCACTCCCTTGCTGTCCGATCCAGGGTACCGCCTGGTTCGGCTCGCCGCTGCTAGCGGAATAAAGGTAGTGCCCC
>JADFKH010000233.1 GCA_022565025.1 Pseudomonadota bacterium | reverse complement strand
GGGCAGAGTTCGCCCAGGGAAAAATCTGGGTAGAGGCCACCGGCGCCGATGTACTTTCTGAAGATGGTGCACGGTTAGCGTTGGAACAGGCGGGCTTTACCCTCAGATCATTTGAAGTGCATAACCCCGTTCATCATGAACCCGAAAAAAATAAATCCGGGCAGGATGAATGAGGTATCGACCCGTCAAGCTGCGGGTAGCGTTTATTATCATTCTATATTCGCTGTCCATGGCAACGGTTACTGCGGCACCCATTACTTTCAATACCGCGCTGCCGGTAGCCAAAGGTGAGTTCGTAAACCGTGAACAACTGGTCCTGACCCGCGCCGGCAAGGATTCATCGGGAGCGGGCAGGGAAGTTGAGGGCACTGCGCTGGTATCGGTGCTCGCCTATGGGATTAAAGGGAATTTGACGTTGTTTGGCATCCTTCCTTACGTGGATAAAGAACTGAGATTTCCTGGACCCGGTGCCGGGTCAGTGCAACGCTCCAGTAAAGGTATCGGCGATTCTTCCATTTTTCTGCGTTACACTTTTCATCAGGATGACCGGCAGGGCAGCACGTTTCGAGTAGCAGCGTTTGCTGGCATCAAAATCCCGACCGGCAATGATTCGCAGAGGGACTCGCTGGGTCCTCTACCGGTGCCTTTGCAGTCCGGAACCGGTTCCTGGGACGGCTTTGGCGGCATTGTCACCACTTATCAAGCACTGAGTTTCCAGGTGGATGCCCAGCTTTCCTACACCGTCAAAACGCAGGCCAACCAATTTCAAGCTGGCAATGAGGCCAGGCTGGATGGCTCGTTTCAGTATCGCCTATTCCCTCGTGAGTTGCAGTCCGGGGTGCCCGCGTATCTATATGGCGTGCTGGAAACCAATTTTATCTACCAGGATAAAAACACTTTTCTGGGCCAGGCCGATCCAAATTCCGGTGGCACGACCATCTTCCTGGCGCCAGGCATCCAGTACGTGACCCGGCGTTATATCCTTGAGGCTGCAGTGCAGA
Source organism: Pseudomonadota bacterium (assembly GCA_022565025.1). Lineage (GTDB taxonomy): Bacteria > Pseudomonadota > Gammaproteobacteria > Xanthomonadales > SZUA-36 > JAJRRA01. Next base: position 2,972 of record JADFKH010000233.1, on the reverse strand, counting down.
TTCCCGTGGTGCAGAACCTCAATGGCAATGCGTTGGAAAACGACTATGTGGCGAGGACCGGGTTTCGATGGAATTTTTGACCGGAGATCGATGGAGATGAATCGACTGATTTTGTTATTGGGGCGGGCCTTTTGGCCAGGTGGAAAACGTGTTAATTTTCATTCAACGTGATTCCGTGTAAATTACTCATCAGCTATGTCGTGCACTGTGCAGAAAATGACGAAATTACTACTGCTAATATTTCTGCTAGCCTCGCCTTTGCGTGCTACACACGCAGATGGGGAAAGCATGAGTGAAGCCGCGATGAAGCATCATGGGTCCGCGCAAATGCAAGTGGATGAATCAGGGAATTCTGAGTGCTGTTGCGACGGTGATGACTGTCTCATGCATGGCTGTGAACAATGCGAGACTTGCACACCTGCTGCATTAGTCGTCAATGTACAATTTTTGCAATCCCGTCACCCGTTGGTTTTCACACCTTATCTCAGGGTGTTTGACAACCGTCAGTTAAGACCCCTGCTACACCCACCCAGGGTTTGATCTCCTAATACGTTTATTGCTACGCGTAGGTGCTTGGGCGCCATTGTTGTAGCGTGTTCCTTATTGCATTTCAGGGAGTCGTACTATGAATCGGATCAAACCGGGGGTTGGTGGATATGTCATGGGCCTAAACCGCCGTCAATTTGTGCAAGGCCTTGCCATGGGTGGAGCCATTGCAGGCTTTGGATTAAAGTCTGCTTGCCTCAACGCTGCAACCCGTGGTAGCGGAAATCCGTATGTTCTGACGGGTAACCATTTCCGTTTGTCGATTGGGTACAGGCCGGTCAACTTTACCGGCAAAGAGCGTATTGCCACCGCCGTCAACGGTTCGGTTCCGGCGCCGGTCTTGCGCTGGAAGGAAGGTGAAGAAATCAGTCTGGCGGTGACCAATAATCTCGCGCATGACACTTCAATTCACTGGCACGGCATCATCCTGCCTAGTGCAATGGACGGTGTTCCCTATGTCAGTGACAATTACCCAGGCATCCCGCCGGGCGCTACATTTAACTACCGCTTCAAGCTCAATCAAAGTGGTACCTACTGGTACCACAGCCATTCCGGGTTCCAGGAGCAAACCGGCCTGTATGGCGCCATAGTCGTGGATCCGGTGGATGCAGATCCGGTCAGCTATGACCGTGATTACGTCATCGTTTTGTCTGACTGGACCGATGAAAAGCCGGAACGCCTGTATGCCAAGCTGAAAAAAAATAGTGACTATTACAACTTTGCCGGGCGCACCGTCAGCGATTTGCACGATGACATCAAACAAAAAGGCGTGGCGCGTACCTGGGCCGATCGCAAGATGTGGAACATGATGCGCATGAGCGATCGCGATATCTCTGATGTAAGCGGCTATACCTATACCTTCCTGATGAATGGCCAGACCCCCGCAGAGGGCTGGAAAGGCCTGTTCAAAAGCGGCGAGAAAGTTCGCCTGCGTATTATCAATGCTGCCGCCATGACTTTTTTCGATGTCCGCATTCCCGGCCTGGACATGAAGGTCGTCACCACCGACGGGCAGAATATGGAACCTGTCACGGTGGAAGAAATACGCATCGGCGTGGCCGAAACCTACGACGTGATTGTGCAGCCGCATGATGACACGGCGTATACCATCTTCGCGCAAGCCATCGACCGTACGGGTTATGCTCGCGGTACTTTGACGCCGGACCCTGCCCTGACAGCGCCGATCCCTGATCTTGACGGCCAGCCCATACTGAGTCACAGCGATATGGGTATGGATATGTCTGCGATGGGCCACGACATGTCATCCATGGGTAACGACAGGTCATACATGGATCATGACATGTCCTCCATGAAGGGCATGGACCACAGCAAAATGTCAATGGGAAGAAATGCCGAAAGTCCGCCAATGGGTAGTGGCCGTGCCGGCTTTGGCAGCAAATTATCCCAACTCCATGTGCCGACAGAATTCGGCCCGCATATTGATATGCGCGCTGATGATGCGCAATATCGCCTGGATGACCCGGGCGTTGGCTTACGTAACAACGGGCGTAAGGTATTGCTTTACTCGCAAATCTGCAATCTGTATCCCACGCCCGACCCACGGGAACCCGGGCGTGAAATAAATCTGCACCTGACCGGAAACATGAACCGCTACATGTGGTCGATAAACGGCATCCGTTTTGCTGATGCCGAGCCGTTGATATTCAAGTACGGCGAGCGCGTGCGGATCAACCTGATCAACGACACCATGATGAATCATCCGATCCATCTGCATGGCATGTGGAGCGACATGGAGACCGGTGTACCGGAGCGGATTCCGCGCAAACACACCATTATTGTACAGCCGGGTGCCAAGATCAGCTACCTGGTCACCGCAGATGCCATGGGCGGCTGGGCTTTCCATTGTCATTTGCTGTACCACATGCTGGGTATGTTCCGCAAAGTAGAGGTGCTGTCATGAGGGGGCAAGCAGTCATCGGAAAATTACTGTTGCTGCTGACTCTTCTGGCGGGTTCACAGCTATACGCTGGGGAAATGGAGGATGACCCGATGCTGTTCACCTTCGTTGCTGATGAATTGGAATGGCGTGATGCCGACGATGGCGACCCACTATCCTGGGATGTTTTTGGCTGGATTGGCAAGGACCTGAACAAATTCTGGTGGAAAACCGAGGGGGAACTCGAAGGTGGCGATGTGGATGACGCCGAACTGCAGTTTCTATACAGTCGCGCGTTTGCACGCTTTTGGGATTTTCAGGTCGGTTGGCGGACCGACATCGAGCCGGATCCAGGTCGTGACTGGGCCGTGATCGGGATCCAGGGACTGGCGCCGTATTTTTTCGAGATCGATGCCGCGTTATTTTTGGGTGAATCAGGCCGGATGGCAGTGCGGCTGGAAGCAGAATATGAAATACTTTTTACCCAAAAACTGATTCTTACACCCGCAGTGGAGATCAATGCCTATAA
>JADFKH010000232.1 GCA_022565025.1 Pseudomonadota bacterium | reverse complement strand
ACCACCACCGCCAGCAGAGTATAGACAAACCAGACCGAACGTCTTTGCCCTTGTGCGGTCGTGGAAAATTCTTGTTGGAGAGGGGTGAGCAAATCGCGTAGAATGAACATTGGACAGAGGGCTCCTTGGGTATTTATTTCAATGGCTTACAGCAGAAATTATACCACAAAAGGGTCCTCTGTTCATTAAGTATCTGATTGATTTTAAAGGATATTTCCCAGTATTGGGGCTAGGTTTGGCACGCAATTTGCAACGATTTTTTGATGACTATATCAACCATACTTATTGACCTCTGGTGTATTCACCAAGGGGCCGAAAATTTCTAGGAAACTTCAGTTAGCCAGTTAGACGTCTAAAAAATGAATGAGGCTATTGTAGTGGTTCAGGCCCTGAACGCCGCCAAACCAGCGCCGGAAAAAAACGGGCAGCTTACGCTGCCCGTTAACAGGGTTTGAGGATACTTCTGACAGGCAGTGATTGCCTGCAATATAGATGACCCAGCCCACCATGATGTTCTTTCAGTAAATTTAAATTTTTTTCAGCAGAAGCAGGCGCACATCACCCACTGTCTTTTCCCGGACAGTTTCCCAGCCCGGGCCCGGAACTATCGCTGTTGCCTTCCTGGCGGTTTCGAAGTAAACAAAACCTCCGGTCCTGATGCAATCCCGATTGCGGATCAGCTCCAGCGCCCGGGTCTCCAGGTGAAGACCAAAAGGCGGATCCACGAAGGCAATATCCAACGATTGAGCCGGGCGCGAATGCAGCCAGTGCAAAGCATCGGCCTCCACTACCGTGACCTGATCCGCCTTGAGCACCAACAGGATATCGCGAAGATCGCGCGCGGCCACTCTGAGCTTCTCCACCAGGATGACTTCCGCAGCGCCCCGCGATGCAGCTTCCAGACCGAGTGCCCCGCTACCGGCAAACAAATCCACGCACACAGCGCCGCGAACATGGGCTTGCAGCCAGTTAAACAGAGTCTCGCGGCTGCGGTCACCTGAAGGCCGCAGTCCCGGCAGGTCACCAACCGGCAACCTGCGTCCGCGCCATTCTCCCCCGATGATCCGAACGAACCCCGGTCGTTTCGCGTTTTCCCGATTGCCTTTTTTCATATTCCCGGTATCTTGAAGGTGTTTCCATCGGCCCCATAATGATGGAACCTGTAATCTATAACTTTAAGCCTTTTTGGAACCCTGCATAACATGCTGCGCATTTTCCGCAAAAACAAGCAAAAGCCCGGTGAGGTTCAGGACGTACAGTTAAGGCCGGCCGAACAGTCCGGGCAGGATCTGCTGGAACAGCGGCTGGAAGACACGCGCAGACAACTCGGCAAAAGGTTGGGCGCCCTGCTGTCCAACCGCAGCGCGATTGACGAGGAGTTGCTCGAAGCAATAGAGACCACGCTGATCACCTCCGACATCGGTGTGCAGGCAGCACTGGAAATCACCAGCAACCTGCAGGCGGCTATCGCCAACAAGGTCATCACCGAGCCAAAGCAGGTGCTGAGCGCAGTGCAGGCCGAATTGTTCGAGTTGATCGAACCCTGTGAGCAATTTCTGCACATCAATCCAAAACACAAACCGTTCGTGATCCTGATGGTGGGCGTCAACGGCGCCGGCAAGACCACGACCATCGGGAAACTGGCTCAGCGCTACAAGGAAGAGGGTCTGTCTGTCATGCTGGCTGCCGGGGATACCTTCCGCGCAGCAGCGGTCGAGCAATTGAAATCATGGGGTGAACGCAACGATGTGCCGGTTATCGCACAGGGTGCCGGCGCCGATTCGGCAGCCGTTGTTTACGACGCCCTGCAATCTGCACAAGCCCGGAAGATCGATGTACTCATCGCCGATACAGCCGGCAGACTGCACACCCAGACCAAGCTGATGGAGGAACTGAAGAAAATACACCGGGTCCTGGGAAAAATCGATGAATCGGCGCCACACGAAACCATGCTGGTGGTTGATGCCGGCACCGGCCAGAATGCGCTGAACCAGGCCCGGGAGTTCAACCGGACCATCGGACTGACCGGAATCACAGTCACCAAGCTCGATGGCACGGCCAAGGGCGGCGTGCTTTTTGGCATCGCGCACGAACTGGGCATCCCGATCCGTTTCATCGGCGTAGGTGAAGCGGCCAAGGACCTGCGACCTTTCGATGCCGGCTCGTTCATCAATGCCATCCTCCCCATCAAAGACCAGTGAAGGAAGCGCCCGCACCTCCATTTCACGAGCGCCTGCTGGCCTGGTGGGAAAGCAACGGCCGCAAAGACCTGCCCTGGCAACACCCGCGTACGCCCTATCGGGTGTGGATATCCGAAATCATGTTGCAGCAAACGCAGGTTGCAACCGTCATCCCCTATTTCGATCGCTGGATGCAGACTTTCCCCGCTATCTCGTCGCTGGCCACGGCACCACTGGATGACGTGCTTTCACTCTGGTCGGGGCTGGGCTACTACGCCAGGGCCCGCAACCTGCACCGGGCAGCCGAGCGCTGCATAGAAGACTTTGAAGGTGAACTACCGATCAGCTCCGAGGCGCTCTGCACCCTGCCCGGCATCGGCCTCAGCACGGCCAACGCCATCGTCTCACTATCCACCGACCAGCCTGCAGCCGTGTTGGACGGAAACGTAAGACGCACACTGGCACGGCACGCTGCAATCGAGGGTTGGACCGGGAAGACGGCCGTGCAAAAACGACTGTGGAAAGAAGCGGAAGATCGACTGCCAACCCAGCGGGGAGCCGACTACACCCAGGCCATCATGGACCTGGGAGCACTGGTCTGCACAAATACCAGCCCGTCCTGTGATCAATGCCCCGTCAGCGTTGACTGCCAGGCATTGCAGCAGGACCAGGTGGAACATTTTCCCATCCCCAAACCTCCAACCCGGGTCACCGACAGAACCATCTGTATGTTAGTCCTCAGGGATGCAGAAAACCGGGTACTGCTGGAAAAGCGGCCTCCCAGCGGAATCTGGGGCGGGCTCTGGTCGCTGCCCGAAGGCGCCAGCATCGAGCACATCGAAGCAAGACTGGGCGTGACAACATCCAATTTGAAAGCCCTGCCACAAGTAGAACACCGGCTCAGTCATATGCGGATGCTGATCCAGCCAACCATTGCTACTGTGGACAGCGCAACAGGGGTAAAATGCTCAGCTGAACAGAACTGGTTTGCCCCGGCCGATCAATCGAAGCTGGGCCTGCCCAAGCCAGTCTCGGACCTGTTGGAAAAAGTAAGCTCGGGAGAATACACGTGAGCAAAAAAGTACATTGCCAACTGCTGGACCAGGAACTGGATGCCCTCGCCTTCCAGACCTATCCCGGCGAACTGGGCAAACGAATTTTCGAGAACATTTCACAGCAGGCCTGGCAGCAATGGCTGGCCCTCCAGACCATGCTGATCAACGAAAACCGCCTGTCACCCATCAACCCGGAACACCGTGCTTACCTGGAAGCCGAGATGGAAAAATACTTTTTCGGCGAAGGCTCTGAAAAACCGGAGGGCTACGTTGCACCAGATTCCTGAGAACAGAACATTGAGTTGACTTAGGAGCCTCCAGACGTTTTAATACCGCGCCTCATCTTTTACCACGCCCAGGTAGCTCAGTCGGTAGAGCAGCGGACTGAAAATCCGCGTGTCGGTGGTTCGATTCCGCCCCTGGGCACCATTAAAATCAAGGTCCATACCGGAGACATGGTTTACACTTTGTACCGGAGACATAGTTAACACTTTTGCTTAAAACGGATTTTCGACTCTTTCGAAACGACATGTCCCGGGATCAAAGAATCCAAGATAATATTGCATAAAGCTTACCAACCAGCCGCTTTTCCCCGGGCATGTCCCAAACCACCAATATGTGTCGGCTTACTCTGGCACTTTACTCTGACCCCAGGAATTTAAGCACTGCTTCGAGTCACTGCTCAAGCCAAATGCGCAGCGGCAAGGCGAGATAGGCGGTAAAAAACCCGATCACCCAAACCGTCGCT
>JADFKH010000048.1:586-15567 GCA_022565025.1 Pseudomonadota bacterium | reverse complement strand
TGCTTGTCTCCGGGTTGTCCAGTGCATTGGCGACAGAAACCATTATTCACGCGGGCCGTATGTTGGACGTCAATACCGGTAAGGTCTTGATTGAAATCTCAGTTTCAATCGAAGGCAATAAAATAACGAATATTTCGGAGGGGTATATCAGAGCGGATCAAGGCAGCACTGTTATTGATCTGAAAGAATACACTTTGCTCCCGGGCCTGATGGATATGCATACGCATTTGAGTACGGTGCTATCGCCGACTTTTTTTATGGAAAAGTTTGTCATGGATTCGGCAGACTATGCCTTTCGATCGGTTGTCTATGCCAGGGATACCTTGTTAGCAGGTTTCACCACGGTCAGAGATCTGGGTGATCAGGATCATAATGTAACGATGGCCCTGCGTGACGCCATTCAAGCGGGTTATGTCATCGGTCCGCGTATTTATGCCTCAGGTAAGGGGCTGGCGACGATTGGCGGTCTGGCAGCGTTACAAGGAGGGCGCGGATGTGATCAAATTAGATGCAGGATATGAAGTTCGTCATGAAAGACGGCATTGTCTATAAACAGGAATAAATAGAGTTGGAAAAAATTATGGGTAAGCAATCTGTAGGCCGGCATTAGCCACCAGCACATCAATTCGTTCCCATTGCGACAACGAGTTCCTTGTAATGACACAAGCAACACTCTCCCGCACCATCAACCTGCCCGCGGCGGTCTTCCTGATCATCGGCTACGTCATCGGCGCCACGATCTTTATTCTGCCAGGCAACCTGGCGGTGGAGGCGGGGCCGGCGGTATACATCGCCTACCTGATGGCCGCGGTTCCAGCCGTACTTGCCTGCTTCGTAATGGCATTGATTGGCAGCGCCATTCCTGCTAGCGGCAGCCTCTACGTGATCATTCGCGACGTACTGTCGCCAATGCTCGGTTTTCTCTATCTGTGGCTAATGGTGTCGATGGCCGCCTTAGTCACCCCCTTGGTTGCTTTCGGGTTCGCGGACTATTTTTCGCATTTCTATTCCGGGCTGGACAGCGGGATCGTGGCGATGACCGTGATCGCATTGATCATCTTGATCAACTACCTTGGCATGGAGGTGGCCAGTGGGTTTCAGAACCTGATGGTGATTGGTTTCATCCTGGCGCTGTTGATTTTCGGCATCGGTGGCCTGACCCATGGCGATCCTGCCTTGATGAAACCACTGATCCCACGCGGGTGGTCTCCAATCGTGGTGGCCGCGATGACCGCCTATTTTTCCTACGCTGGCGTTTTCATCATCGCCGAGGTGGCCGGCGAAATTAAAAACCCTGGCCGGACCATTCCGCTGGCTATTTTTCTCAGTTTTACCGTGATTATCCTGCTTTACACGCTGGTGCCACTGGCGCTGACCAGTACCCTGCATTGGGAGACCATAGAGTCCAACAAGATGGCGGTGGTGACCGCCTCGCAGAATTTCATGCCCGGCTGGCTGGTGACGTTTATCGCCGTCGGTGCTTTGTTCGCCGCCGCCACTTCGGTCAACGGCATTATGATGGGCTTGAGCCGTGACTTTTACAAGGGCGCCAAGTCCGGCCTGTTTCCAAGCTATTTCGCCGCTATCCACCCTAAGTTCAAGTCGCCGGGGCGGGCCGTTCTAGTGGTCGGCGCACTGTCACTGGCAGGAACTTTAGCGGGTGGTGGCATCGTCCAGTACGCGCAGATTGCAGTGTTGGCTCTGATGGTCATGCAGATCATGACCGGCTTTGCGCTGCTGAAATTGCCGGGCAAGATGCCGGAAGTCTACGCGGCTTCGCCATTCAAGCTGGGCATGTTTGCACTTCGTTTTATCTGTATTTGCTATATTGCGTTTTCCGCTATTTTCATCGTTGTTTTGGGCATGGAACAACCCGATGCTGTCGTTTTCGGTCTGATTTTCATTGCGATTGGTTGTACCTGGTATGTTCTCATGGTGCGCAAATCTGATGCCCAAGACGCGTGACATCCAGTACCTTCAGTATCATGGGTTACTATTCAACAGCTGGACCGGTTAATGCGGGAAGTGACTTGTAGGCAAAATTTAGGGAGAGTAATCATGTCGGATCACAAAGACCTCAATATTGCAGATCAGAATCGGCTCGACGCCGCGGCTTTTCGTCGATTTCTCGACCATCTTGCGATGAACACCGACGTGCAGAACATCGATCTCATGATCCTCGCTGATTTCTGCCGGAATTGTCTTTCTAAATGGTACAAGGCTGCCGCCGATGATGCCGGGCTCGATGTCTCCATGGACGAGGCAAGGGAGCGGATCTACGGCATGCCCTACAACGAGTGGAAAAAGCGCTACCATAAAGAGGCAACAGCGGAACAATTAGCCGCCTTCGAGGCTCGTCGGGAAAGCAAGGGCTAAAAAACAAACAACTCGCTCTGCGGTTAGGTCGTAAGCATTGGGCTGGACCCCTCCTCCCGATTGATTACGACCGACATCAGGGGTGGCGCGCAAACGCCGTCTGCGGTATGCCTTTTTTAACTGGACGCCCTTTTAATTCGCCACTCCCGGCAATCACGATATCAGCCTTCGTCGAGCCGATAATGTCAAGCGATATTTTTAATTGGGTCTACGCGGAATCGTGTGGGTTGATATTGGCATTTCTGGGTAATGGCGGAAGAAATGCCGCGACGATTTTCAGCTTGAGATATTCCTCATCACGATAGCCATAGGCCCTTCGTTGTAGAACCCGGATTTTGTTGTTGACACCTTCAACCAATCCAAGGCTGACTTTGTTCTCTGGATGGCAATAGGAGGCAATACCATCCCAATGGGATTCAATCAGCCTGGCGAACTTCCGATAGGGTTCCAATCGCTGCCATTTTAGGCTGTCTTTCCAGCGTTCGAAAAAGGCACGTGCACCACGTTCGGTGCGGTAGTCCCAGAGTTGTCCGAAGGATTCCTTGAGGACATAGGCCGTGTTCAGACGCCGGTTGGCCTGGAGCAGTATTTTCAGGGCGCGTTTACCATCCAGACTCAGGTTCTTGCGTCGGGAAAGCAGTGTGTAACGTTGGCCCTTGATGTAGCTCCTGTCCTTGCCGCTGAGGCGTTTGTACTCGTTGCGACGAACTTCATCGAGGGCTTTTGACAGGTGGCGCATGATATGGAACTTGTCATAAATGATCCGGGCCTGCGGTGCGTTGTTTCTGACCGAGTTCCTGAACGCCTTCCACATATCCATCGCCGCCAGCTTGATGCGGGCACTCTTTTTCTTGCCCAAGGCCTTGAAAAACAAGTCGGTGTCAGCCTCTTTGCGGCCTTCACCACCGACCCAGATCGGCCGCCCCCGATCCAGGTCACTGACGATGACCCGGTAGTTATGGCCTTTGCGGATGGAGAGCTCATCAATGCCAATGGCCCTGGGCGCCGGCAGCCCCGCCAAGTCAACCTGCTTTTGCATGTAGAGCTTATCCAGATCTTTCACCGTGCTGTGGTGCAGACGTTCCATCTCGGCCACGGCCTGGTTCGGCATATCCCGGCACAGCTTGCCCACCTGCAGGGCAAAGCGTTGCGTATAGCGAGGGTTCTTGGCCAGCCAGTCAAGATGCTCTACATGCACGCTGTTGCACCTCGGGCAACGGACCCGCCAGCGTTCGAACTCCAGGTAGATGCGCCAGCCGGCAACCGACAGATCGCGTACCCGCAGGACCTTCTGGTCATAACGTCCCCGGCAGCGGTGACCACAGTGTGAACAGGTAGCTGTTTTTTTCGCCTCTTGAGCTGGATCACACGGGCATACCGATCACCAAATATACCCTGTAATTTTGCTGCGGCGGTAAACCCAGGGAATGCAAACAGCGCTCGGATCGTTTTGGGATTCTTCATGGTGATAGCCTAACCGAAAAATGAAACCACTTTTTCTTAATATAAAACTCCGAATATCTTCATGATTACAATGTTTTATGCTTGATTTGAATCAAAAGTCACCCACACGATTCCGCGTAGACCCATTCACTTTAACCCGACGGTCGCTAATCATAAATTTCATCGATATGTCCTGCGGGAACCGACCACAACCGCTCGGTTGAGCCGGTGCTAACTCTAAGGGCTTGCTCCTTACGTTACGTGAGGATATACACTGTTCGCGTGGCTGAAGAAAGGCAAATGTTGATCGGCGAAATCGTTCAGCGTACGGGCTTGACCGAACGTACGCTGCGGTTCTATGAAGAGCTGGGACTCATCAATCCCCGTCGAACGGAAGGAGGCTGGCGCATTTACGGCACTGCCGATCTGACCACCTTGCATCACGTCACGCTCCTCAAACGTGCAGGCTTTAGTTTGTCTCACATCAAGCAGCTTCTCGATGCACCGAGCTTTGACGGAGAGGAGATCATCAAAGCGCAAATTGTTTCGCTCGAAATAGAGCGCTCGGTGATCAATCACGCATTAACTTGTCTGGCAAGTGCTAGAAAGGCCATAGCACTAGGAACCTCGCTGGATGCTGAAGCCCTTTGCAACCTCATACAACTCGGAGAACGGAAAATGCAGAACGAAGCTTGGCAAGCATATTTCGACAAACACTACACGCCGGAAGAGCAAGAGCGTTGGAAAAATGCAAAGCTAAAAGCGGCTGGTGGAGATCCTGAAGCGTACTTTCAGAAATGGGGGAACCTGATAAAGAAAGTTGAGCATGCACTACCGCTTGATCCAGCGGCCGATGCTGCGCAGAGATACTTAGCGGAATGGGAAGCATTGCTCGCTCCGTTTATCGACTCTTTAGATGATGACATGAAAGGCGAGGCGGCTGAATTTACGGGCGGAGTTGCAGACCAGTCAATAGAACCCATGGTCAAGAAAGAACTTCTGGCATTTATGGCAGCCGCGAAGCGCGCATCCTTTAGAAAGTAGCGAACTGCCTCGTTCTGTCAGGTTCCCGGCCAAGCATCTGCTCCTGTGCCTCATAGTCCCCCAAATGCGCTCGCATCAAGCTTTTCCATAAGCTTCCATGGTTGGGTACAAAAAAGTGCAATAGCTCATGCACAATGACGTAATCCCATACATCCTGATCAAACCCCAGCAGTTCTGAATTGAAATTCAGGTGACCTTTGCTCGAACGCGAAGCCCACTTATTGCGCATGGCGCACAAGCCTGCCATCAGAAGATTGCACAAGTCACCGCCTGTGGTGCGGTGCGCTTCATCAATCAGGATCAGATCGCGTTGCAATTTTATACGGCATCAAAGAATTTGCCCCGATCTACAGGCTGGCACTGAGGTTAAAACCACGCCGTTGCTCCGCTTTGTACTGCGATTCGACTGTCCAGCCAATCTCTCCGTCATATTTCAGGATGCGGGCCTGGACGGTTCTGTATTCACCGGCCTGGTCATCGTTATTCCTGGTTTGCGGGAGGCGGCAGCATTGCAACAGCTTCCGCAACGGCTTGGCAGGCCGTGATCAAGTCCGTGATGATGCGTTCATCCACATTCAGATCACCCTCGTACTCGCCGAGATTGCGAATGTCGTGCCCTTTCGACAATACCCTCCAAACTTCCGGACCCAGGTTCAAGGTGTGCGGCAACACCTGGAACACGATATACCGGTGTTGTGGCCGGTAACCGTGCCAACGCAGTGCCGCCAGGCAAAGTGCGTGTGCCGCGTTGTAGACAAGATCGAACCGTCCTTCCAATGACAGGCTTTCGACTTCAGCATCCTGAAGTCGAGCAAGGCCGGAACGCTTGAGCCCGGCAAATTCTTCGAAATCCGATGGCTCAGCAACGAGTGGCCTGCCATGGCCGGTCAGGTTATCCAGTGGGGAAGTCACTTTCCTGTCCGATGATCCAGAGTTTTGCTTGCGCCAGCACCCGCTTGATAAATGAATTTCCCCGGTCAATTCGGCTGTGGAGTTCTTCCTGGGAATAGACAGTTGGATTGATGGTGCGCCGAAGTTTTGAAGATACGCTTTCCAGTGCCGCAAATACGTCTGCGTAAGTGAGACTGTCGCTGACCAGCATCAGGTCGATGTCACTGCTTGCAGTGTCTTTACGTCTTGCCACTGATCCGTAGACGAAAGCGAACCGGATTTTCTCCGACAATGGCTCTAGCGCCTTCCTAAGTGGTTCGGCCAGACCCACTGTTTTTTGCATAATGGCGCAAAGTTCCCCGTAGATTGGAGCATCGGGATTGGCTTGATAGTGTTTCTGGCTTCCAACATACGTGACGTTCACCAAACCGCTTTGCTCCAAACGAGCCAGTTCACGCTGAATCGCACCCGAGCCGCCGCCCGAAAGGCGTATTAACTCCGTAGTATAAAAACTCCGTTGTGGCTGGCCGTAGATATAGGCCAACACCCTCTGCTGGGAAGTAGAGAACAACGCATCAGCCATGCTGAGGGGCTCATTGAGCCTGGGGATTTTGACTGACCTACCCATATTGGGCATATTAATGCCCAATATGGGTGGAGGCAAGAGTTAATGAATGTGCTGATACAACGAGTATAAATGTTCCAAGTCGTCAGCGACGACGAATTATGCTGCTTATTCTAAGTAAATCGGAATGGTTAACGGGTTAATTTGATGTGGCACGATTCACTCTATCGCGCCATGTAAATGGCATTTGTAGCGGGATTAAGGGGTTTTGTGGCGCGGATTTTCACGTAGACTGGCGCATCGCCCAGAAGGAGCCACTAAAGTTGTACCTGTGAATCGTAAATGACCTACCCAGATTGGATGTATTTATGCCCAGACTGGGTAGGAGCAAGGGTCATTGTATCGGAAGTTCAAGATCATGGACGCGGGTTTTTACGGTCATCAGTTGGTGGAGGAGAGTGCGGAAGAGGTCTTGGAGAACAGCCTGTTTCCTCAGCGCTACTTGCGTCTTATCCTCAATTGAATCCAGCGCATTGACGATCTTTTGTTGCTCATCCTGTCGAGGGAGCGCTAGGGCTTTCTTGCGGGAGCCAAGCTCAACTGCAATTCGGTCAATTTCGTCATCAAAAACGTCGCACAGCCGTTTCGCAAATACCAATGGCAGGATGTAATCCTTAATTTTGGTGCATCTTTGGCGCCACGGATCGAACATGCTGAATCCCAGATCCAGGATTCAAGGGATTTTGAATTGTACTTGTTGGCCAATGCGTCTATCCCCACAGGTCACCGGACTGCGGCGTGGTCTTCAACCTCGCTCCACACCCGCATCAGGTTACGGCCCATGATGGCCTGGATGACATCGACCGTATATTCACGCTTGAGCAGCGCCTCGATCAGCGCCGGGTAGTAGGAAACGTCTTTCATGCCTGCCGGCAGGCTGTCCCCCACCCCGTCGAAGTCCGAACCGATACCGACGTGCTCGGCGCCGACCAGTCCGATGACGTGCTCGAAATTCGCGACCAGGTCATCGAGCGTGGCGTAGGGATAGGGATGCTCGAGACGGTAGTCCTCTTCGAATTGTTCAGATTCATCGTCATGTTTATCCAGGCCGTTTGCCTCGAGGTAAATGTCTCGCAACTCAACCATCGTCTCACGCCAATCCCTCGCTTCCTTGTTTACGAAGCTCGAACCAAAATTGATCTGGATGACGCCCCCATTTTTCGCCAGCGCCTTGATCATTTCATCGCTCATGTTGCGCTCCCAGTCGGGCGTGAAATGCCGCGGGGAAGAGTGGGAGGCGATCACCGGGACCTTGCTGATTGCAAGCACCTGGTAAAACGCTTCATCGGTCACATGAGAAATGTCGACCATGATGCCCAGCCGGTTCATTTCGGCCACCACCTCTTTGCCAAAAGGACTCAGGCCGTGCCATTTTCGTTCCTCGTCGTAGGAAGAATCGGAAATGTGGTTGCTCAATGAATGCGCCAGGGTGATGTATGAAATACCCCGGTCATGGAAAAACGCCAGGTTTTCCAGCTTGCCGTCAATCGGAGAACCGTTCTCCATGCCCATCGCCAGGCCGATCAAGCCGTTCTCCATCGCTTGTTTCGCATCGTGGGTGGTTTTGACGATGACAAATTTCCCCGGCGCACGGCCCACCAGTGCCTCGACGCTATCGATCAACTGGTTGGCCAGTGCGTAGCTGGTGCCCTCCTCTTCTGCTTCGGCCGGCGTGTAAATGGACATGAACGGGATATTCAGGCCACCGCTGCGGGCGCGATGGTAATCGAAGTCCCCGTCTTTGGTGCTTTGGGTTACATCCGCCCAGTCATCGAACAGACGATAAGGCACATCGATATGCGTATCGATAATCAGTGACCGCTGGGCAAGCAGGCCGGCGGTCACCGTTAGGTCCACTTCTTCCGCCCCGGCTATCACCGGAGTAAGCAGCAGGGGCAGCAAAACCAAGAGACATTTCAAATTCATGTATTACTCCATATTTTGGGGTCACACACGTCACCCCATGATTCATTGTTTCCGTCCGGCTGGATATCGTAATCCAGCATGCGGTCGCCGTCGAAGATCCAGCGTGTTTTAAAACGTTCGCCACGAATCACCATCGGCAACCAGAACTGATCGTCTTCCCACATCTGCCGATAAGGGACTTTATCCACCGGCACCCACAAGGGTTTTGCTTCGAGGGATTCGGTGGGTACGCCGGCAAAATCCCGGGTGCGATACACCCATACGTGGATGGAATAGCCGTCAACGAACTGGAACTTATGCTGGCCGCAGTACTCCAGGTTGGACACCGTGATGCTCAGCTCTTCGCGGCATTCGCGCACCGCGCAGATTTCGGGCGTTTCGCCGGGGTCAACCTTGCCGCCGGGCCCGTTGACCTTGCCCTTGCCCAGGCCGGTTTTTTTGTTGATCAGCAAAATCTCGCCGTCGCGGATGACAAACACCAGCGTAGCGAGATCTTTGCCCTGCCAGGTTTTCCAGTCAAGGTCCCCAAGTTGCTTAAAGCTGGGTTGCCTCAAGACGGACTGTTTCACGATGGACTGCTTCACGACTGTGGGGTTTCGTCTTCATTTTCGCCGGTGACCAGGCGCTGCTTTGCGATCCCCATATGGCGGGTAAACGCCGGTTCGTCTCCCTCGGCAATGGCGGACGCAAGTTCATCCAGCACTTTACGGAAATGCTCTGTCACTTCTGCAGTCTTGTCATTCCCCTGCTGGATTTCATAGTACAAGTGTGGATTTTCGGAAACGACCTGGGTCGCCACATCCAGTTGCGCATTAAAAGTTGAACTGGATATCTTTCTTAACAGCGGTACCGCCTCCCCGCTCTGTGCGAGGGTGCTGGCAAAAGCGATATTGACCAGGTGTGACAGCCCCAATACCCAGGCCATCACTTCGTCGTGCTCTTCCAGGCTCAGCTCAACACATTCTGCTGCGGTATGGGCAAACAACTCCCGGGCTTCACGCAGGGCTTCGGGGTTACCCATATCGACGAACAGGATGTGGCGCCCGGAAAGACCGATTTCATCGGGGCCGAACATCGGGTGCACCGAGCACACGCGGCAGCCACTCTCGCGCAATGCTTCGAGCCCTTCGCGCATCGGGCTTTTCAATGATGCT
The DNA here is from genome assembly GCA_022565025.1 of Pseudomonadota bacterium. Lineage (GTDB taxonomy): Bacteria > Pseudomonadota > Gammaproteobacteria > Xanthomonadales > SZUA-36 > JAJRRA01. The sequence goes on along the minus strand of JADFKH010000048.1, from coordinate 6,108 downwards.
ATGTCGAACACCAGGCATTGAGGCCGCAAGGTGGCCAGGCGCAGCAGAATGTCATTGCTGGGCCTCAAGGGAGCTGCGACGACGATCAGGTCATAGTCATCCACCACCGCTTCCCAATCACCTACCCGGTTGAACGGTGTATCGCCAACAGCCGGATCGGCAACGTCAACGCTGTAGCCCACCATATCGAGGTAGCGGGACATCCATACGCCCATCCGGCCCAGGCCGCCGATAACCAGCGCACGCTGCCCCTGCCCATGAGCGGATTGGGCCAGCTTATGTATTTCCTGCTTGCTGAGTGAATGGTGGATCAGGGTTTCAAGTACGTCGCGCGCCACCGCGGCGGGCAGGCCCTGTGATTCCGCACGCGCCATGCCGCGCTCGATGACTTCGCGCTCGCGCTCATAGTGGCGCAGCGGCAAACCGGTCTTCAGCTTGTGGTCAGCGATGGTTGTTACCACTACCTGCCGCTCGGCAATCAGGTCCACTATACCCGTGTCGATCTTATCGAGACGTTGGCGCAGTTCGAGAAGTTCAGTGGCTGTTAATGGCGAATCACTCGACATGTGCTTTGCAGAACTTGCGTTTGCCCACTTGCAGGATTCCTGTGAAGCCGGCTTCAAGTTTCAATGAGCGCTCGCTGACTTTCTCTCCGTCAATGCGAACCCCGCCTTGCTGGATCATCCGGAACGCCTCGGAATTGCTGGAGACCAGGCCGCACTGCTTGAGCGCCACCGCGATGCCAATTCCATCACCACCGCTTGCCAGGGTCTGTTCAGGAATGTCTTCGGGCATTTGTCCCTGCTGGAATCGTGCGATGAATGATTTGCGGGCCGCAACAGCCGCCCCGGCGCCATGAAATCGCTCAATAATTTCCTCGCCCAGCAGGAATTTGATATCGCGCGGGTTGCGCCCGCCCTCCACCTCGGATTTGAGTGCCGCCAAATCCTGGTTGCTGCGAAAACTCAGCAGATCGAAATAACGCCACATCAACTCATCGGAGATAGACATGAGTTTGCCGAACATCTCTTCGGGCGGCTCTGTAATGCCCACGTAGTTGTTCAGCGACTTGGACATTTTCTGCACACCGTCCAAACCTTCCAGCAGCGGCAGGGTAATGATGACCTGTGGTGGTTGGCCGTAGTGCTGTTGCAGGTGACGCCCGACATGCAGGTTGAACTTCTGGTCCGTACCGCCCAGTTCGACATCACATTTCAATGCAACCGAGTCATAACCCTGGGCCAGCGGGTAAAGGAATTCATGAATGGCGATCGGCTGGTTATTCTTGAAGCGGGCCTCGAAGTCATCCCGCTCGAGCATCCGCGCAACCGTGTACTTGGCAGCCAGTTGGACCATGCCCACCGAACCCAGCTCGTTCAGCCATTGTGAGTTGAAGCGGATTTGTGTTTTTTCACGATCCAGGATTTTGAATACCTGTTTTGCGTAGGTTTCAGCGTTTTCCTTAACCTGTTCGGATGTGAGTGCTTTGCGGGTGACATTTTTCCCACTGGGATCGCCGATCATGCCGGTAAAGTCCCCGATCACGAAAATGATCGTATGCCCCAGGTCCTGGAACTGGCGCATCTTGTTGATGACAACCGTGTGGCCGAGGTGCAGGTCCGGCGCCGTAGGATCAAAACCAACCTTTACCCGCAGGGGCCGGCCCAGCTTGAGGCGCTCTTCCAGTTCTTCAAGCTTGATAATTTCCTCGGTGCCACGGGCGATCAGACCCAGCGCATGTTGTATATCGGTCATATCAGATTCCATCATCGCATTCGATGCATTCTATGGCTTTGCAGGCTGTGTCTCCACCTCGAATTTCAATATACTGACAATTGACCGCTGCCCTTGCGGTAAGTATCGTAGCGATGCCCACACCAACCACGGAACACACATTCACTTCACGCCATGATGCCGTTGCGATTTGTCCAAAAAATCCGTCACCGAATCGACGATGACCACCACTGGCTGAGCCGCCAGAAACTGGCTGTTTTCGGCGCTACACTGATCGTTATCGGCATCTCCATGGGGGCCTTCGAATCAGGCCAAACACCGCCTGACAACACAAACTACACCGAGATTGTCGAGCTTACCTTGCCTGACCGCCTGGCACCATCACGCGGAGCGGTGGATGACAGGGCAGTTGACCAATGGGATTCCGTTGTCGTGCGTTCCGGCCAAACACTCGACACAATTTTCCAGCAGCAGGGCTTAAGCATTTCCCTGTTGCACAGAATCCTTGCCGTGAACAAGGACACGCAGGGCCTGACCAAAATCCGCCCCGGCGAGACCTTCGAATTCCGCAAAGACCCCAACGGGGACCTGTTGCAGATGCGCTACCTGCTGGATGAAGCACGCTACCTGCTGGTCCGGAATGAAAACGGTGTGCTGTCAGCTGAAATTCAGCATCGCCAGATCATCGTAGAAATCAACGAGACGGAGGGCGTGATCAACTCATCGTTGTTCCTGGCCGCCAGGAAAGCCGGTTTGAGCGACGCAATGATCATGAAATTGGCCAATATTTTTGGCTGGGACATCGATTTTGTGCTGGATATTCGCCAGGGCGACCGGTTTATGCTGGTTTATGAGAGACTCTTTTCCGAAGGTGAGTTCCTGCGTGACGGAAACATACTTGCTGCTACCTTTATCAACCAGGGCGAGCGATTCCAGGCCATTTATTTCGAGGACGGCGAAGTCTCCGCTTATTTCGCACCCGATGGACGTAACATGCGTAAAGCCTTTTTGCGGGCGCCCCTGAATTTTTCGTACATCAGCTCCAGTTTCAATCCGCGACGCATGCACCCGGTCCTGAAACGCATTCTCCCCCATAACGGCATCGATTATCACGCCCCCCGCGGAACCCCGGTATATGCTGCTGGTGACGGCACAGTCATTCGTTCCGATTATTCCAGGGCTAACGGGCACCACGTGTTTATCAAGCACGCCAACAGTATCCAGACAAAATACCTGCACTTAACCAGGCGGTTGGTGAAAATGGGGCAGCGCGTAAGCCAGGGCCAGACCATCGGTTACGTTGGCTCCACCGGTCTGGCAACCGGCCCGCACCTGCACTACGAGTTCGTGGTCAACGGCGTGCACCGCAACCCAAGGACGGTGTCTTTACCCAAAGTCGAATCATTGAAGGGTGCAACACTCAAAACCTTCCAGACGCATGCGGCACCCATGCTGACGCAGCTGAGCCGGCTTGAGTCCACGTCGTTGTATGCCAAGCGTGAGTGAGGCGCTTTTGTTCATTGGCATGATTTCAGGCACCAGCCGGGATGGTGTTGACACGGCGCTGGTGAGCTTTGAAGGTGGTATGCCCCGACTACGCGAGACCCAGTGCCTGCCCTACCCGCCCGCTCTGGCTGATTCACTGCAAGTCATGATCGGAGCCGGGCGCAAGCCAACCGCAAATGAACTGAAAAAAGTGGATGATTGCTTGGGTGACTTCTTCAGCCATGCAGTGCAGGCGTTGCTCGAAAAGGGTGACATAGAATCATCAGCAGTTACCGCCATTGGCTCACACGGACAGACGGTCTGGCACAACCCCGCTGGCGCCAATCCTGAGTCCATCCAACTTGGCAACCCACAGCGCATCACTGACAACACCGGCATCGTGACGGTCGGGGATTTCCGCCGCGCCGATATCAAAGCCGGTGGCCAGGGTGCGCCGTTGGCCCCCCTCCTGCACCGCGCCGTGTTCAAACGGGAAAGCGGAACGCGTGTTGTCCTCAACCTGGGCGGAATCGCTAATATTTCCATACTGAACAGCAATGGTTCAGTGTCCGGATTCGATACCGGCCCGGCGAACTGCCTTCTGGATGCTTGGATACGGGAGCAGCGCGGAGAATTGTATGATAAAAAAGGTGCTTGGAGCGCAGGCGGCGCGATCAACAAACACCTGTTGCTCAACCTGCTGATGGATCCCTGGTTCAAGCAACCACCCCCGAAAAGTACCGGCGTAGAGCACTTCAACCTGCAGTGGCTGAAAAAACAGGAACCGGTCAATTCAATCGATCCACGCGATGTCCAGGCCACACTGGCGCAGCTGACCGCAAGCACCGTGGCTTCCGCCATTGTCCCCTCCAACCCCGCCGATATCCTGGTCTGTGGTGGCGGTGTTCACAACACGGACCTGCTCTGCCGCATTCAGGGCCTGCTGCCAGGCATACCCGTCCTCTCCACGGCCGCACATGGATTGGATCCCGACTGGGTCGAGGCCGTCCTGTTTGCCTGGCTGGCGCGTGAACGTCTCGCCGGCAATGCCCAGGACACACGCAAAATCACAGGCGCCCGCCAGAAGGTGTTACTCGGCGAAATCTACGGGCTAGTCGAGAGAATTAAATGAATCTCCTGTTGAACATCATCTGGTTGATACTGGGCGGCTTTATCGTCGTCATCTCTTACCTGCTGGGCGGCATTGTGCTCTGCCTGACGATCATCGGCATCCCTTTCGGCATCCAGTGTTTCAAGCTGGCGGGCCTGGCGCTTATGCCTTTTGGCCGCGAAATCCGCGAAAAGAAGCCTCCAGGCGGGGCGCTGGCTGTCATTATGAACGTCATCTGGATCATTCTTCCCGGGCTTGAACTGGCTGTTTTTCACTTGATGATGGCGCTCCTGCTGGCAGTCACGATTGTTGGCCTGCCCTTGGCTGTGCAGCATCTGAAAATGACGCGGCTTGCGATCCTGCCTTTCGGCTACGAAGTGGTAGAAATGCAACCATGAGCAATCCATCCCGGTTTGAATTGATTTACCACAGGCCACGGCAGGTGATCGGACAGGATCAGCGCGCGAGAGCCCGATCATAGCCAAGTCTACATCGTGGCTGTGCAGCCAGGCCGGTACCAATTGGAAACGTTAGTGCCCCATCGGGTCGTTCCACTCGCCGAGCAGAACGATGCTATTCGGGTTGAAACCGTTGTTTTTCAATGTGTCCCAACTACTGATGACTTCTTTTGATGCAAGGTCTACCACCGAAATGGATCCGTCTCTCATGCCCGGCAGATTGATGAACGAATTCTGCACGAATGCATATTTTCCGTCCTGCGTGTAGGCGACATGGTGCGCCCCGCCCGCAGTATCGATGGTCTTGACGTGAGTGGCTTTTCGCCCGCCGTCGCTGAGTTCAAAGAAGTGCATCTTGCCGGGGTTGGCCGTTGTGACGTGCATTTCCGAGCCATCTGCATTGAAGTAAATTTCCAGCGGCACTGCAGCCTGCACCTGTGAAAAGTCGTAACCCGGTGCTGAGTCGAAAGTACCGGACTCAGGATTCCAGGTCACGGTCCACAGAGAGGCGTCATTCATGTTGGTCACCCACGCGACTGGTGGGTCTGAATGCGGTACGAAGACCACTTCCACTGGCGCAATGCTATTCGGCTCAGGTTTGTCGGTCACGCTGACCGTTCCCAGGTTCTTGCCGGTGCTGGCCTCGATAATGCCAAGCGAACTGCCTGGGTCGCCGAAATCGGTTGCACGGACGGTACTGGTGACCAGGATGCGGTCGATGCCTTCATGCAAGG
>JADFKH010000048.1:0-576 GCA_022565025.1 Pseudomonadota bacterium | reverse complement strand
AGGTATCGTTTACCGCGTCTCCAACCATGATGGTGCTCGAGCCCATACAGGTCTCATACCAGCGGGTGTTATCCGCGGAAAAAATCACGTTTTCACCCACCTTGCAGTCCGGCACATCGATAAGTTTCACCCGGTAGGGGTTCTGCGTCATGTCGATGACCCGCAGTTCCGGTTTACCCAGTGCCGTCACGTAAATCTTGCTGTGATCACGGTTCCAGAACAGGTGGTGCGCCACCAGATCGGGCGGCAGGGGGATATCAACCAGTATATCGCCATAGGTTTCCGACTCCGGATCTACGTCAAAAATGGCTATACCTTCACGGCGCGCCGAAGTACCGAACGGCATTTTCAAATCCTTCAGAGAATCATCAGGTTTCGATTCGTAATTTGCCATTGCAAGAATTTCCGCCTGGCTAGCCAGGGGTATTGCCAACGCGCAGAAAGCCAATACAAGAATGGGTTTTTTCATTTTGCTCTCCTGAAAAATCGGTGGTTTCGATTAAGCGCTTGTGCGAAACGTATCGATAATATTACTCTATCTATAGGAAAAAGTTTGTGTGGATATGAATATGATGA
>JADFKH010000047.1 GCA_022565025.1 Pseudomonadota bacterium | reverse complement strand
GCCCATCTCGGCGGTGATGGCCGCGGCAATCTCCTTGTAGCGGTCCTTGTAGGCATCGATGATCCTGCCCAGCAAGTCAAGGCGCTGCTCCACCGTCCAGCGGGAGTAATCCTTGAAAGCCGCCCGCGCGGCGGCCACGGCGCGGTCTACGTCTTGCGTGTTTCCATAAGCAACCTTGCCGATAGACTCCCCGTTGGCCGGGTTGATGATGTCCTCTACCTGGCCCGAGGTGTTGTCCACCCACTGGCCATTAATGTAATGTCTGGTGCAATCGTACATTCTGTAAACTCCTTTGCGGTTTTTGATAAGCTGTGGGTTAGCAAGCAACACTTCAAGAGGATAGAGCATGTTGGGCTTGATGCAAGACTACCCGTTGTTGACCCATACGATTCTCGACCACGCGGCGCTTAATCATGGTGAACGTGAGCAGGTAACGCGATCCATTGAAGGCCCGATTCGCCGCACCACGCTGGCGGACATCAGAACGCGTGCGTTAAAGGTAGCAAAAGCACTGGAGCATGAAGGGGTCAGGCTGGGCGATCGTATCGCCACCATGGCCTGGAACACCGACAGACACGTGGAAACCTGGTTCGGGATTATGGGCACCGGCGCAATTTGCCACACCCTGAACCCGCGTCTTTTTGCCGACCAGATTGCCTATATTGTCAACCATGCAGAGGACGACATCATGTTTGTCGACCTCACGTTTATTCCGATCGTCGAGGCCCTGCAGGATCGCATCGCTACCGTCAGGAAATACATCGTGCTGACGGATTCAGATCACATGCCCGCTACTTCCTTGCCTAATGCGGTTGCCTATGAGGACTGGATCGGTGCGGTGGATGACGATTTTGAGTGGAAGTCATTCGACGAAAACACCGCTGCCGCCCTGTGTTATACCTCGGGCACGACCGGCAACCCCAAGGGGGTGCTCTATTCACATCGATCCAACGTCCTGCACGGCCTGATGGGCAACCAGCCCGATGTATTCGGCCTCACTTCTGAAGACGTCATCTTGGCCATTGTGCCGATGTTTCACGCCAACGCCTGGGCCCTGACCTACGCGGCCCCAATGGCGGGCGCCAAGTTTGTGATGCCGGGTGCGGGCATGGACGGCAAGAGTATTTACGAGCTGCTGGAAAGTGAAAAAGTGAGCCACACGGCGGCCGTACCAACCGTTTGGCTGGGTTTGCTGCAATACCTGGAAGAAAACGATAAGGGTTTGCCTTACCTGAAAAAGATCGTCGTTGGCGGCGCGGCCTGCCCGCCAATGATGATTCGTAAATTCGAACTCGACTACGGCGTAGAAATGATTCACGCCTGGGGCATGACCGAAATGTCCCCGATTGGCACCACCGGCAAACTGAAGCACGCCACGATGAGCCTGGATCGCGAGGCACAACTGAAACTGAAAGAGAAACAGGGCAGATCGCCCTACCTGGTTGAAATGAAAATCGTTGACGATGAAGGCAACGATCTGCCCCGTGACGGCGAGACTTTCGGGCACCTGATGGTGCGCGGCCCTGCCGTTGCAAAGGCCTATTTCAAACTCGATCAAGAAATACTGACCAAGGATGGCTGGTTCGATACCAGCGATATTGCTACGATCGATCCCATGGGTTACATGCAGATCACCGACCGCGACAAGGATGTGATCAAGTCCGGCGGTGAGTGGATCTCTTCGATCGAAATTGAAAATGAAGCAATGGGCTGCCCGGGCGTAGCAGAAGCGGCGGTGATTGGCCTGCCGCATCCCAAGTGGGGTGAGCGGCCCTTGCTGATCATTATCAGGGATGCGGGTTCTGACATCGACAAGGATGGTGTGATGGCTTACCTGGATGGCAAAATTGCCAAGTGGTGGATGCCCGACGAGGTGGTGTTCGTGGATGAGATTCCGCACACGGCGACCGGCAAAATCCAGAAGATGGAACTGCGCAAGCAGTTCAAGGATTTTAAACTGGGGGATTGAGCCCCGACCCGGACGCCACCATAAGAGGATAGAACCTTGACCGCTGAGAAGGAATTCATACCGCTGAATATTGCCGTGCTGACCCTGTCGGACACACGTACGGCTGAAAATGACACATCGGGTGATGCACTGGCCGAGATGTTGACCGCTGCCGGCCATCGCCTGGTGGATCGTGATTTGTGCGAAGACAATGTGTACCGGATGCGCGCCATTGTCGCGAACTGGATCGTTGACCCGGATATTCACGTAATCATCACCACCGGTGGGACCGGTATGACAGGGCGTGATTCAACACCCGAAGCGCTGGCCCCGTTGTTCGACAAAACGATCGAGGGCTTTGGTGAATTGTTCCGGCAGCTGTCCTATGATGAAATCGGTTCATCGACCCTCCAGTCCCGCTGTCTGGCCGGCCTGTCGAACAAGACCCTTATTTTCTGTTTGCCGGGGTCAACCGGTGCCTGCCGTACCGGCTGGAATTCCATTTTGAAGGAGCAACTCGACAGCAGGCACAAGCCCTGCAATTTTGTCGGGATCACGGCGCTAGGCTCAGGACAGCACTGAACATGTTCAGCGTCAATGAAGCCATCGACAGCCTGCTCGACGGCGGCCAGCGGCTGGTGGAAAGCGAGGAAGTCGATCTTATTTCAGCACTTGGCCGTACCCTGGCCGAAGATATCATTGCATCCATGGACGTACCGCCAGCAGATAACAGTGCGATGGACGGCTATGCATTCCGTCAGGGTGACTGGCAGGACGCACAAAGTGAGCTTCCGATCAGCCAGCGCATAACGGCAGGTTCAGTACCGCAAGCGCTGGAGCCGGGAACCGTGGTACGAATATTTACCGGTGCACAAGTGCCCGCCGGGGCGGATACCGTGGTGATGCAGGAACACTGCGAGGGTTCACAAAAGGCTGTTCGCATACTTCGCCTGCCTGCTATGGGCGCTAATATCAGGCCCCGCGGTCAAGATATTACTACGGGACAGAAAATCCTTCCCGCCGGCCACCGCATGAGAGGGCAGGACATGGGCCTGCTTGCTTCCCAGGGTATAGACAAGATTCCGGTTTACCAGCGCCTGAAGGTCGCTATCTTGTCCACCGGGGATGAACTCATCGAGCCCGGCAGGAAATTGCGCGGAGGGCAGATTTACAATTCAAACCGGTTCACGATGCATGGCCAGTTGGCCGCGTGGGGATTCGAAGTCGTGGACCTGGGTATTGCCAGGGATGATCCGGAAGCGATTCGGGAACTGTTTGAAACGGCGGCAGCAACGGCGGATGTGATCCTTTCGTCCGGTGGTGTTTCGGTCGGCGAGGAAGACCATGTCAAGGACGTGGTCGAGTCCCTGGGTTCAATCGATTTGTGGAAAATCGCGATCAAACCCGGTAAACCCTTTGCTTTCGGGCAGGTGAAAGGCACCCCGTTCCTGGGTCTGCCCGGAAACCCGGTGTCTGTGTTCGTGACGATGCTGATCATCGGGCGGCCCTACCTGTTTTGCTGCCAGGGCACCACTGACACCACGATCCATGCAGTGCTGCATACCGCGTGTTTTGAAAAACGGGGTAGCGCACGTGAAGACTACCTGCGCGTGCGCCTTGGTGAGCAGGGGCTGGAGCCGTTTTCCAGCCAGAGCAGCGGCGTGCTTTTGTCCACGTCCTGGGGCGATGGCCTGGTGCGTCAGCGCGTGCATGAAGATATCAAGCAAGGCGACCGGGTCGAGTTTTTGCCCTGGCCCGTCCTGAATTAGCCGGTATATTGTATGAGATACCGGAATTGTCGGCGATTAGAGGTGTGACCTATGGAGGTATCGGCTACCTGTATGCAGGACACGCTCGAGACATCCCTGTGCGCTCATCATCTGTTCCCGACAGATGAAGGTCCTGAATACAGGTAGCCAATACCTCTTGCAGGCGTTTGTATGTCGCCGATCATGCTGACTCATGAAATACTTCTACTAGTCAATTTTTCGCAGATGTACTTGCCGATAGGTATGGCGGAGGTTGCCGCTGGTGAGGGTGCGTTGCAGACATGCAGGCTTCTGGCGGTCTCTTTGAACAGGAAATCGTCAACCATCGTGCCGTCACGCAATACCGCCTGGGCGCGAATCCCGGCCGGATAAGGCTCCAGATCCTGCAGGGTGATGCCGGGGCAGTACTTTCTTACCTGCCCCAGGTATCCGCGTTTCCACATGGAGTTGCGGTATTCGCGCAGGCCACTGCCAAGGTGACGGCTGCTGAGTTTCCAGAAACCGGGGAAGGAGATGGTTTCGAAAGTATCCCTGAACTTGAAATTGAATTTTCCATAGCCCTCCCGTTTCCACCCCAGCACCGCATTGGGGCCGACCGTTACCGTGCCGTCGATCATTTTTGTCAGGTGCACGCCCAGGAAGGGCCGGGCCGGATCGGGAATGGGATAGATCAGGTGCGCGATGACGTCGTTTTTAGGTGCGCGCAGCCGGAAATATTCCCCGCGGAACGGAATGATCCGGAAATCCCTTGCCAGGCCCTGCATGGCGGCCAGGCGGTCCGCCATCAGGCCGGCGCAGACTACGAGACGGTCTGTCTGAAGGGTATCCTTGCAAGTCTGAATCCGGACTTGGTCTGGCGACTCCGCGATGCCGGTCACGGTGGTGCCGAGCCGGATCTCACCCCCCATTAGACGGATCTGTTGTGCCATTTCGCGGCAAATGCCCACAAAATCCACGATACCAGATTCGCGTATCAGGATGGCCCCTATGCCGGTGATTTCCGGTTCCAGTTCCCGCAGGCGGACAGGACTGATCGCTTCAGGAGAGAGCCCGTTTTCAAGGCAGCGCTCGAACAATACGTCCATGCGAAGCCGTTCTTCGGTGTTAGTTGCCACCAGCAGCTTCCCGATCCGCCGGCAGGGAATTCCATGTTGTTTGCAAAATTCGTAGCTTGCTGCTGCGCCTTCTTTGCAGAAGCGGGCTTTTAGGCTATCGGGCGCATAATATACACCGGCATGAATCACGCCGCTGTTATGGCCGGTCTGGTGCCGGGCCAGTGCGCTTTCCTTTTCCAACAGCAGCAGCGTTTTGTCCCGGTAACGCTGTTTCAGTTGCCAGGCGGTGGACAATCCAACGATTCCGCCGCCGACGATGATGAAATCGTATTTCACGGTTGCAGTATACGGGCTAGACTGATGTTGTATCGATCAAGGAAAAAGCCATGAAAGCTGCCTGGTTTGAATCATTCGGACCCGCACGCGCAGTGCTGGTAACAGGAGAGCAGGACAAGCCGGAGCCCGGACCGGGTGAAGTGCTGGTCCACCTCGCTGCCAGTGGCGTTAATCCATCGGACGTAAAAAAACGGATGGGCTCTGCTCCCAGGCTGCTGGATGAGGGCCTGGTGATTCCACACAGCGATGGTGCGGGCATCATCGTCGCGGTGGGCGAAGGTATATCGGGTGACCGTGCAGGTGAGCGCGTCTGGGTGTACCAGGCGCAACATGGCCGCCGTTTCGGCACCGCCGCTCAATACATTGTTGTGCAAGGGCGGCGCGCGGTGGAATTGCCGGACAATACCAGCCTCGAAGCGGGCGCCTGCATCGGTATTCCGGTGATGACCGCACATCGCTGCGTGTATGCGGACGGTCCCGTCGAAGGCCAAGCGCTGGTCGTTACCGGCGGCGCCGGCCGGGTTGGGAACTACGCCATCCAGTGGGCTGCCCAGGCTGGCGCCAGGGTCATTGCTACGGCCAGCAACGATATTGACGCCGCCGCTTGCCGGGAAGCCGGGGCTGACGCGGTGGTCAATCACCGTGATGAAAACTGGGCTGCCGAGGTCGTCGAGGCCAACAGTGGTGCTTTGGTTGACCGCGTGATCGATGTCGAATTTGGGGTCAACCTGCCGGCGGTGCTGGATATGATCCGGACCAGCGGAACCATAGTTACTTATTCCTCCACGGTTGTGACCGAGCCGAAACTGCCTTTTTACCGGATGATGTTCATGAACCTGTTGATCCGGTTGGTGATCGTCTACGAAATGCCGGAACCGGCAAAGGAGCAGGCGATTGCTGATACCACCCGCTACCTAAAAGGAGGCCGCCTCCAGCATCGGCTTGCACACGTGGTGCCGCTGGATGACATTGCAAGGGCTCATGAATTGATTGAACAGGGTGGTTTTCGTGGCTGCGTTGTGGTCAATATTGAATGAATCAGCACCCACTTTTCTATTCGATGTTGAAGCTGGTGATGAGGGACTCATCTGTCCTCGACACCAGGGTGATCACCCCAGGATTCTGAACGATACCCCTGGCATCGAACTCGTATGACCGGTAATCCGACACCAGCTTGATATCCACCGGCAAGCGATCTTCTTGCAATCCAGGTTGACCAATGGCTTTGAGGCTCGGTCCCGAAACAGAAAACGTGATGCGCTGCGTTTGACCGCCTGGTCCCTCCTCCAATATATTCATGGTGACTTTCGACTCAGTCAGCCGGGCGGTATTGCGGGCGATTCGAATCGAGTACTGCAAGTTTTCGCTGGCTACGCGCATATTTGCACGGGCCGTTGCGCTACTGAATGAGGGTGCTGCGAAAGAGGTGATGATAACCAGTAAACCCAGGATCAACAGGATTTCAATCAGGGTGACTCCCTGGCTACGATTTTTAGACGAACTGTGCATCTATTTCCCCTTATTCAACCGCAATTTTCGCGTGACATTATCGTAGTGAATACGCGAAACCGATACGGCCATAGCCGATTTACCGTTCCCTGGTCAATTCAAAGAGTTGTTATCGTGACGAGACGACCGCCTTTCTTTGGCAGTCCTTTGCACACAGCCAGGTTCAGCTGCGCCAAATCCATTTGATGTTCCTGAATGATTATAAACAGTGTCCGACGCAAAAGTATACTCCCGCTGGCCATTCATCGGGCCGAGTGGACTATTCAGCCAAAGGCCACAGCGTTTCAATGCCTGAGATTTGCGCTGGCCGGCGTGGGGCGTTTTGAATCGATTATGTACTTCAAACAGGTTATGATTTTCACGATGGACTATCACAGACCCGATCTACGCCTGTTCTTCCAGCTGAATGTCTTCTATGGTTTGCTGTTGTTAAGCAACCTGGCCTACGCTGGCGCCAGGGAAATCGATGGCTTTCGCTGGGAGGGTGTTGAGCGCATCGTAGCGATTGGCGACCTTCATGGTGACTATGAAAACTACCTCGAAGTATTGAGGATTGCCGGGTTAATTAATAAAAGAGGAAAGTGGTCGGGTGGTAAAACCCACCTGGTGCAGACCGGAGATATACCTGATCGTGGACCGGATTCGATAAAGATCATCGAGCACATCAGCAAGCTCGCCAGGCAGGCGAAGAAGAAAGGCGGCAGAGTCCACAGCCTGATCGGCAACCACGAAGCCATGAATATGTACGGCGACCTGCGTTACGTGCACCCCGGTGAGTTCAAAGCATTCGTCAACCGGAATTCAGCCGCACTGCGAGATCGATATTTTGCAGTTTTAATGCAAAATTTGGAGGCGCAAAATCCTGAGCGTTTTACCAGCCTGCCTGAAAACTACCGCACAGTGTGGAATGTCAAGTTTCCTCTGGGTTGGGTGGAGCATCGTCAGGCCTGGGACCCCGCCTGGAACCCGGAGGGTGAAATCGCAACCTGGGTGCTGGAAAACAAGGTATCCATCAAGATCAATGACACGATTTTTCTGCATGGCGGCATCAGTGCTTATTACTGCCAGAACAGCCTGGAATCCATAACGGAAAAGGCCCATGCAAGCTTGAGACACTACGATTTCAACAACCCCGGAATTATAGTGGATGAGTTCGGCCCACTGTGGTACCGGGGTTTATCCGGTGTGGAGCCACACGCTTTGCCTGCAACCGTTGATGCCATCCTCGAACACCAGGGAGTCCGTCAAATCGTGGTCGGCCATTCGCCCACCGACGGCGTTATCTGGCCGCGTTATGATGCGAAAGTCGTAATGATCGATACCGGTATTTCCCACGCTTATGGTGGCTACTTGGCCTACCTGGAAATTACACCAGAAGGACTTTTTGCCGGTTATCCCAGCGGCAAGCTGCCTTTGCCGTCCAATGATGAAGGGCTGGTGTCCTACCTGAAAAAAGTGATCGAGAAGAATCCTGATAATTCCAATCTGCAGGAGCGATTGGAAGTCCTGCTGAACCCTGTGACGGCCGAGCCTGATGGTATGGAGGAAACTTCTGCTCACAACGCGGTAGGCGATGTGGCTACAGCGCAAACGGCTGCTGCAGAAACGCCGGCTCCCGAACCCATCCCTATTTGCGGCATTTCGCCATAATATTCTTGTGGAACGCCCGGTCATTTTTTAGGATATCGAAGAACTTCTCCAGGAACTTCAGAGCTTTTTTTCTGCTACCGGATTTCAACAGGGGCTCATCCCTGACCAACGCCAATATGGCCCCTTGGTTGTCGGCAAAGCGCTGCCTGGCATCCGCCATGGTCGCGTTGTGTAAACAGAACCCCCTGTATAGCCGCTGGGTGACGGTCTTGGCTGGCAATTTCGCCGGCGGAACAGCATAGGGGGCGTTGACCAGGCCGGTTGCGTCAAAATCGTAGGGGATGGCATAGACCGGCTCCTTTAGCGGATCCCGCCCGATCAATTTGGCATTATGACAGCATTTTTCTTTGTCGGGTCCGCTAAGAGCCGACCAGTCCAAGTTCGAGACCATGTATTGGAACAGGGCTAAATTGCTGGCTTCCCGGGACTCCAGCCGGTTACTTTTATTGCGCCCGATTTTCAGCTTTTTTTGTCCGTTTCGCTTGGCGACATCGCTGTCATCTTCGATCAGGAAAGCGAACTTAGGCCCTTGTTGTCCTCCATGCTTGTTGTCCACATAGGTGACACTAAGAGGCCGCACCCTGAAGCTGAAGTCAGTGATGATGTTGTACATCCGGTAAGCCAGCATTTCCAAGACGTATAGCTGCTCGAAGCGAGAACTTTTTTGACAGTGTGTGACCATTTTCAGTGATTTCTGGCCACGAAAAGTTGTGCCTTTTACTACTTTCTTGTCGAACTGGAGCTTGATCGGCGGAAAACGGCAAACAACTTGCCTGGTCACGCCTCTGCGTTCTACCGTTAAATTCAAAGACGTGGCATTGCCCAGTTCGTCGGTAAATTCTATTTTCGCCGGGTACGTGCCCTG
Source organism: Pseudomonadota bacterium (assembly GCA_022565025.1). Lineage (GTDB taxonomy): Bacteria > Pseudomonadota > Gammaproteobacteria > Xanthomonadales > SZUA-36 > JAJRRA01. Next base: position 6,617 of record JADFKH010000047.1, on the reverse strand, counting down.
GTATTTTTCTTTGCGTTCAAGATCCCGCCAGGGCGCGCTAATCGTTACGGATATGGGTTCAGAGCTGGTAAACAGTTTTGCAGGTTTTGGCGCTGAATTTTCTTTCTCGGCGCCAGGCACGGGGCTCATGGGGAGAAGCAAGACTGAAACCATGCACAGATTGAAAGTAATTCTGCTGGCGATGAATCTTTGGGTTGAAACTGACATAAAAATTTCCCGGCTTCAGTCCCTACCAATTAAAGATCGTTCGCACTCTTACAACTGGGTTGTCCCTATGCCTTTTTCTTCGAGCAAAATGGGAATGTTGTCGATCACCGGGTACATGACTTTTAAATCTTCAGTGATCAGTGCTTCCTTCAAAGCTTGCTCTACGACCTCACCATGAATGGTCTGAACCTCTCCGGAGCGGATGGCGGTATTGAGTTTTTTCAGCCTGGCGGATGACAGACGTATGAGTGGCGTCTTGCTGACCGGGCAGCAAAGAATTTCCAGCAGTTTTCCGTCAATGGGCATGAAGAATGACCTGGCAGATGAACAGATTTTCTATTGTACTGAATTTGGGCTGTGTCTGTCGGGCACAGGTGCTGCTAAAATGCATGGTTTCTATGCTTATTTTTCTGACAGGAATGATTGCCGTGAATGAAAAGGTGCTGGTAGGTATTATCATGGGCTCCCAGTCCGACTGGGACACCATGCAGCACGCCGCTGCAACGCTGGACACCCTGGGTGTTGCGCATGAAACCCGGGTGGTTTCGGCGCATCGTACACCGGATCATATGTTTGAATATGCCGAACAGGCTGTAGACCGGGGCCTGATGGTGATCATTGCCGGCGCCGGTGGAGCCGCGCACCTGCCGGGTATGGTGGCTGCGAAAACCGTTGTGCCGGTGTTGGGTGTGCCGGTGCGTTCGAAAGCCCTCAATGGTATGGATTCGCTGTTGTCGATGGCGCAGATGCCGGCGGGGATTCCGGTGGGTACGCTGGCCATAGGCACCGCCGGCGCCGTTAATGCAGCCCTGTTGGCGGCAGCCATCATCGGCAATTCCTCGCCCGAAATCCGTCAGGCATTAGAGCGATTCCGAGCTCAGAGTTGCGCTACGGTGCTGTCCAACCCGGACCCCAGCCGGGCCTGAAGCCGTGCAATCATCCACCGAGATTTTGGTTCCACACGGGAGCCGGGTAGGAATATTCGGCGCCGGCCAGCTTGGGCTAATGATGGGCCTGGCCGGTATTCCACTGGGGCTGGAATTCACGTTCCTCGATCCATCCCCTGATGCTTGTGCTGGAGCGGTCGGCAGCCTGATCCAGGCTGACTTTTCCGATACGGATGCTTTTCGCCGCCTGGCCGGCAGTGTCGATGTCGCGACTTTTGATTTTGAAAATGTACCGGAAAGTTCTGCGCGGGCGGTGCAGGAAATAAAGCCCGTTTACCCGTCTCCGCAAGCGCTGGGTGCATGCCAGGATCGACTGCATGAAAAAAATTTGCTGTCTTCCCTCGAGATCGCAGTGCCGGCTTACCACCCCGTTTCCAGCCGTACAGACCTGCTGGAAGGCCTGGACAAGTTTGCCTATCCGGTCGTATTGAAGACCCGCCGCCTGGGTTATGACGGTAAGGGCCAGGCGATTATCCGTGACCAGGAAGACCTGGAGCGCGCCTGGCAGAAGCTGGGTGACCACGATCTGATTGTGGAGGAATATGTGCCCTTCGAACAGGAATGCTCGCTGATTGGCGTCCGGGGCATCGACGGAGAAACCCGTTTCTGGCTCCTGACCCGCAACCTGCACGTGGATGGCATCCTGACGCTCAGTCTGGCGGGGGGGTTCGATGACGCCCTGCAGGCTGCTGCGGAAGACATTATGCGCCGCCTGCTGGATCACTTCTCTTATGTGGGAGTTCTGACGCTGGAATTTTTCGTGCTGGAGGGTCAATTGCTGGTCAACGAAATAGCACCCCGCGTCCATAATTCGGGGCACTGGACCATCGATGGCGCACAGACTTCCCAGTTTGAAAACCATTTGAGAGCCATCACCGGTATGCCATTGGGCGGCACCTCAGCATTGTGCGAGGCGCTGATGTTCAACTGGATTGGCGAACTGCCGGAGCGTGACAGATTGTTGGCCATTCCCGGTGTTCATTGGCACGACTATGGCAAGGCGGCCCGGCCGGGCCGCAAAATCGGACATGCCACGCTGACCGCTGGTACCCTTTTCGAGTTGGCTGCAAATGCCCGCCTCGTGGCTGCAGTCGCGGGAGGTAAATTCCCGGTTCTACTGAACTCGATATTTTAGCCCGTATATTCGCTTGCCAGAATTGGCGGTTTGATTTGCATGTTCATTTGACCCGCTTTAACGCAGAAGATGAGGTCAGGACAACAGTCATTATCCGTAGCCGGTACAGCTTGCTTACGTTTACTCATTCGTTACTCCATACCATTAGCGGCGCTAATGGTGGTACGTCCAGACGGGATGCCCGGACTCAAGTATATTATATGGAGCAAAATCCCGCGCGCCTGCCGAGTCGACAGAAAGGGAGGCCGCATTGACGAATGAAGCCAAAAAAGCTACATTTGAAGCTAATTTAGCTACAATTTTGCTTACGATGTCATCGCTTTTGGTCTCCATATTGTTTAAGGAATACCGCCGCAGGGTTTTGGGTTTGTTATTGTTGCACCCCGAGCAGGCCTACCACGTGCGGGAAATCGCACGCCTTACAGGCACCGTAGCAGGCACCCTGCATAAAGAGTTAGGAACGTTGGCTAGAGCAGGAGTGCTGGAAAAATCCAGCCGAGGCAATCAAGTGAGTTATCAAGCAAACCGTGAGTGTTTGATCTTTGAGGAGCTATCCAGCATCCTGCGCAAAACCTCGGGGGTAGCAGATGTATTAACGAGTACTCTCGCGCCTGTAACGAAAAATATTGAGGCAGCTTTGGTTTTTGGCTCCGTTGCCAGCGGGAAAGCCAATGTAAATAGCGATGTCGATCTTCTGATTGTAGGCAGCTTGAGTTTTTCTGAGGCCGTGAAACTCCTCTATCCAGCCCAGGAAATACTGGGCCGGGAGATTAACCCCAAACTTTATAGTCTTGAGGAATGGCAGTTGGCCATAAGCGGAGGCTCAGCATTTATTCGCGAAATTCTGGAAAAACCGACAATTAGAGTCATTGGAGATATCGGTGACCTTGGATAATCTCCTGGGAATGAGTTTAGAGCGCATCGATGCCGACCCGCTCGCTATCCAACGCCTGCTCGAAGCTGCGCAGCGTAATATCGCGGATGCACAGGTAGAGGCGATTAGCAACGAAAATCGCTTTGACGCTGCCTACAAAGCCATCATGCAGATGGCAAATACGGCTTTGCAGGCCAACGGTTACCGAACACTTAGCAGCAAGCCCGGACACCACCAAACCATGATCCAGACACTTCCTAAAACCATAGGTTTGGATACGGAAATCATGATTGTGCTTGATGCCCTGCGTAAACAGCGCAATGTGGCCGATTATTCTGGCGATCTGGTCGCCGATAGCGCGGTGGCTGAATGTATCGACCAGGCGAAACTGCTCTGGATGAAGGTCAGTGAATGGTTGAATCACGAACACCCAGAGTTATTGAAATAGAAACCTGGCGCCCTCGTGAAATGGTTAAGGCTTGATGGACAAGAAAGAGAAAAAGAAACTCAGCGAAAGCGATATCTGTGATTTGTTCATCTCACCGGCGATCAGGGATGCTGGCTGGGATCCACTGCGGCAAATTCGCAGAGAGGTAACCCTCACCCCCGGTCCGGTCATCGTCAGAGGCAATATGTCCTCGCGCAACAAGAAAAAGAGAAAATTTGCAGATTACGTTTTGTACCAGGAACTGGGTGTCCCAATAGCGGTAATCGAAGCCAAAGATAACCAGCACACCGTCAGTCAGGGCATGCAACAGGCACTCGCTTATGCAGAAATCCTGCAGGTGCCAAGTGTATTTAGCTCCAATGGTGATGCCTTCGCCTCCCACAACAGGGCAGCACTCGACGGCGAAGAGATTGAAACTCAATTCCCGCTGGAATCTTTTCCTCCTCCCGGCGACATCTGGAAGCGTTACAAATCATTTCGTGGTATGGAAGACCAGGATGAAAAATTACTGGTCGAACCCTGCCACAGCGACAGTTCCGGCAAAGAACCGCGTTATTACCAGATCGAAGCCATCAACCGCACAATCGAGGCCATAACGCGCGGCCAGAAACGTGTTTTGCTGGTCATGGCAACCGGCACGGGCAAAACCTACACAACTTTTCAAATTATCTGGCGGCTGTGGAAAGCAAAAGCAGCAAGCCGGATTCTGTACCTGGCTGATCGTAATATCCTGGTAGACCAAACCCTGGTCAATGATTTCAAGCCATTTGGCGCCGCCATGACCAAGATCAAAAACCGGAAGATTGACCCTGCTTACGAAATACATCTTGGTCTCTACCAGGCCATTACCGGTCCGGATGAAGAAGACAAAATATTCAAAAACGTCTCGCGCAATTTTTTCGATATGATCGTCATTGACGAATGCCATCGGGGCAGCGCCGCGGATGATTCGGCCTGGCGGGAAATTCTTGAATACTTCGATGGCGCCGTACAAATAGGCCTCACCGCCACCCCCAAGGAAACAAAGTACGTATCCAGCACCGCCTATTTCGGTGCACCGGTTTACACCTACAGCCTCAAGCAGGGCATCGAAGACGGATTTCTGGCGCCGTACAAAGTGGTGCGCATCGATATCGACAAGGATATTTATGGCTGGACACCGCCGCCCGGAATGACCGACGACCTGGGTGTGGAGATCGAGCAACGAACTTACAACCAGGCCGATATGGATCGCATCCTGGTGTTGAACCAGCGCACCAAACTCGTCGCCAGGCGCGTCATGCAACTGCTCAAAGCCACGGATCAATACGCCAAGACCATCATATTCTGTGACAACATCGACCACGCCGAGCGCATGCGTGTGGCGATTGTCAACGCCGCAGGAAAAATTGCGCTGGATAACCCCAAATACGTGATGCGCATCACCGGCGACAGCAAGGAAGGCAAGGCCGAACTCGAAAACTTCATCGACCCGGAAGAACCCTTCCCGGTGATCGCAACCACCTCAGAACTCATGACCACCGGGGTGGACGCCAAGACCTGCAAACTCATCGTGCTGGATAAAACCATCAGTTCCATGACCAGCTTCAAACAGATCATTGGCCGTGGCACACGCATTGATGAGGAGTTTGGAAAATACTATTTCACCATCATGGATTTCAAGAAAGCCACGGAACTGTTCCGTGACCCGGATTTTGATGGCGAGCCGGTAGTAATCTACGAGCCTGGCAGCGATGATGACCCGGTTCCCCCGGATCCACCGGATGACACGGACGATGATGAAACTGATGTAGGGGAAGAACAGGGGGTATACAAGATTGTAGTCAGTGGTGTGCCGGCAAAGATCATTGCCGAGCGGATTGAATACATCGGTCCGGACGGCAATCTGATCACCGAATCTTACCGGGACTTCACCCGCAAACAGATACGCTCTGAGTTCGCTTCACTGGATGAGTTTCTCAAGCGCTGGGACGATGTCAGCAAAAAACAGACCATCGTCGACCTGCTGGAAGAACAGGGCGTTATTTTCGATAATCTGGCTGAAGAAATCGGCCAGGATTACGGGGTTTTCGACCTGATCTGCCACATCGCCTACGATCAGCCGCCGTTGACCCGGAAAGAGCGGGCAGATAACGTCAAGAAACGGGATTATTTCACCCGCTACGGCGATCCGGCCCGGGCCGTGCTCAATGCGCTGCTGGATAAATACGCCGACGAAGGCCTGAGCACCCTGGAAAGCACTAAAGTGCTCAAGCTACGGCCCTTCACCGACATGGGTGCCCCAATGGAGATCGTCAACCATGCCTTTGGCGGCAAGGCGGCGTATGAGCAAGCCATCCATGAACTTGAACATGAACTTTTCTATCAGGATCAATCTGCATGAGTAACGGCGAGTGAGCAACGTTGGCGGCATCATCAAATCCATCCAGGACATCATGCGCAAAGACGTCGGTGTCGACGGCGATGCCCAGCGCATCAGCCAGTTGGTGTGGATGTTCTTTCTGAAAATATTTGATGACCGCGAAGCCGAAATCGAATTCCTGGAGGATGAATACCACTCGCCATTGCCAGAGCACCTGCGCTGGCGCAACTGGGCTGCCGATGCAGAAGGCATGACCGGGGAGGGCCTGGCCGATTTCGTTAACCTGCAGCTTTTCCCAACGTTAAAAACCAAGCTCAGTCTACAAGGAGGGCAGGGCCGACGCGCCCAGGTCATCCGTGATGTCTTCGAAGACGCTTACAACTACATGAAATCCGGCACCCTGATGCGCCAGGTCATCAACAAGCTCAGCGAAATCGACTTCAACACCAAAAGCGATCGCCATACCTTCGGCAATATCTACGAGCAAATACTCAAAGACCTGCAAAGCGCGGGTAATGCCGGTGAGTTTTACACGCCACGCGCGGTAACGACCTTCATGGTCGATCGCCTGGCCCCGCAACTCGAAGAAAAGGTACTCGACCCGGCCTGCGGAACCGGTGGTTTTCTGACCAACGTCATCGAAT
>JADFKH010000231.1 GCA_022565025.1 Pseudomonadota bacterium | reverse complement strand
GAACAACCAGGGCTGATAAATCCCGTACCCGGAGAATTCAAAGCGGACGTCGTTCAGGTACACCTCGACGCTGTCCAGTAGCGAGATATCGTGTGTATCAAAGGCCCAGCCGGAAAGATCCAGGGTATCGGTTTGCAAGCGCCTGACTTGGAACTCATGGCCGTCCTCAATCAGCCCCCACGGGCGTTCCCAGATCTGTTCCTCGATCGGGTCTACCAGGAAATGGATGTTGCCGCTGAGGTCGATATATTCGTTCTCCAGCCACTCGTTGAATTTATCCGTTGAATGTTCCTGGTCACTGGCGTTCAGCCATGCTGAATAGCCATCGAAAAATGGAATGCCCACGCTGTTATCGCGAGTGACCAGAAATTTCCAGGAAACCTGGGCACGTGCATCTGCGAGGCTTGATGAACCGTCCAGCAATTTCGCCATAATGCTGGCCAGTCCGGTCCGGTTCGCACCACCTTTGCAATGCACCAGCAGGGGTTTGGGTGCGTTCTCAATTAGGTCCCTGAGTTCGAGCAAGTGATCAATGCGCGGAGAAAATGTGAGGTCCATGGCAATATCGTGGTGTGCAATGCCCAGCGATTCAGCCATGGCCTTTTCGTTTTTGTACCAGTCCTTGCCGGGTTTTGGCCTTCTAAGGCTGATCACGGTCTGGATGCCATAATCAGCCACGACCGCTTCCAGCTTGCTGGCGCTGAGTTGTGCGCTGCGGTAGATTTCACCGGGGATAACCGCTTGGAAATTGTCTTTGGTCAGCATTCTGGCAGAGAGCAGGATGCCGAAAATAATAATCAGGATGATTTGCCAGCGTTTCATCGGAGATGATTTTAAATTCGTTGTTCAAAGGTGTGAATCAGCGCCGCACGGCAGCGTTTGAATGGTCAGTATAGTGCGCTGGGACATTTTCGCAAGGCAACTAGATTGAAGAGACCCTTGTACTCCTAGCGGCGGCGAGTTCGAAAGAATTCTTTGAGTAAGGACGAGCACTCGATTTCCAGCAAGCCCCCCTGTGTTGCAATGTGGTGATTGTGGGGATAATCAGCATACAGGTCGAAAGTGCCGCCGAGAGCCCCTGTTTTTGGGTCCCCGGCGCCGAAATAGACCTGCTCCAGCCGGGCATGCAGCATGGCTCCTGCGCACATGGCACAGGGTTCCAGCGTGACATAAAGTGAACATCCGGGGAGTCGGTAATTACCGAGCCGTTGACCTGCTTCACGCAAGGCGAGAATTTCGGCGTGGGCGCTGGGATCGTTGAGGTTGATGGTCCGGTTCCATCCCTCACCTAGCAACTGACCGTCTTTTACAATCACTGCCCCCACCGGCACTTCACCCTCTTCCCTGGCTCGATGCGCCAGATCCAGGGCGTGCCGCATCCATTCCCGGTCAGATTCCGCCACCACCGGAGATACGTTCATAAGCAGTCGAGCAGGGTCATTCCCACTCGATTGTCGCCGGTGGTTTCCCGGAAATATCGTAAACAACCCTCGATATTCCATTGATCTCATTAGAAATTCTCATGGAAACACGCTCAAGGAATTCGTAAGGCAAACGGGCCCACCGCGCCGTCATGAAGTCCACGGTTTCCACCGCTCGCAAAGCCACAACATATTCGTAACGACGTTGGTCACCGGTGACGCCCACGGATTTTATCGGCAGGAACACAGCAAACGCCTGACTGACTTTGTCATACAGGTTTTCCTTGTACAGTTCCTCGATGAAGATATGATCTGCCCGGGCCAGCAAGTCGATGAATTCTTCACGAACCTCCCCCAACACCCGCACACCCAGGCCCGGGCCAGGAAACGGATGGCGGAAAACCATTTCTCTGGGAAGGCCTAACTCGATGCCTATTTTTCGGACTTCGTCCTTGAACAATTCGCGCAGGGGCTCGACCAGATTCATCTTCATGGAGTCGGGCAAACCGCCGACATTGTGATGGGATTTGATCACCTGCGCCTTGCCCGTTTTGCTGCCGGCGGATTCGATCACGTCCGGGTAAATTGTTCCCTGGGCCAGCCACTTCGCATCGCCCTTCAAGCTGGCTTGTTCCTCGAAGACGTCGATGAACAGGCTGCCAATGATTTTACGTTTTTGTTCCGGATCGGTGACGCCCTTCAAACCGGCCAGGAATCGTTTGCGGGCGTCCACCTTGATCACGTGTACGCCCATGTGCCGATCAAATGTCGCCATCACCTGCTCGGGCTCACGGTAGCGAAGCAAACCCGTATCAACAAAAATGCAGGTCAATTTGTCACCGATGGCCCGGTTCAGCAAAGCGGCCACGACGCTTGAATCCACGCCGCCGGACAGGCCCAGTAGGACTTCGTCAGTGCCCACCTGGTCCCGGATTCGCGCGATGGAGTCCTGGATGATGTTTTCCGGGGTCCAGTGCTCTTCGCAGCCACAAATGTCGTGCACAAAGCGCTCGAGTATGCGCTGGCCCTGCGCCGTGTGCGTCACCTCGGGATGGAACTGGATGCCATAGTAGCCGCGACCGTCATCGGCGATGGCCGCAATCGGCGCGGAATCCGTACTGGCTAAAACCTCGAAACCGCCGGGCAGTTCGGTCACTTTGTCGCCGTGACTCATCCATACATCGAGTTGCGAGCGTCCGGCATCATCAACGTGGTCCTCGATGTTCTGCAACAAACGTGAAGGTTGCTCCACCGTGACCCGCGCGTAACCAAATTCCTTGAACGGGGAAGGCTCGACTTTACCGCCCAACTGGGCCGCCATGGTGTGCAAGCCATAGCAGATCCCCAACACCGGAACATCAAGCTCAAAGACAATTTCCGGTGCCTGCGGGCCATCTTCCGCATGCACGGATGCCGGGCCGCCGGAAAGGATGATGCCGCGCGGCGCAAATTTACGGATATCGCCAGGGTGTGCATCCCAAGGCCAGATTTCGCAATAAACCCCGATTTCCCGGACGCGGCGAGCGATCAGTTGCGTGTACTGGGAACCAAAATCCAGGATCAGGATGCGGTGTTGATGAATGTCTTGATGCATGGCTTATATTGCAGGGTTCAGGACAACTTATAATTTGGCGCTTCCTTGGTAATCTGGACATCGTGAGCATGGCTTTCACGGACGCCAGCATCCGTAATCCGGACAAATTTAGCCTCAGTTCTGAATTTATCTATATTCTCGCAACCCGTGTAGCCCATGGATGAGCGGAGCCCGCCCAACAGTTGGTGGATCACCTCGGATAATACCCCCTTGTAGGGCACGCGGCCTTCGATGCCTTCAGGCACCAGTTTTTCGGCCGATACATCATGCTGGAAATAACGGTCCCTGGAACCCTCCGCCATGGCGCCCAGCGATCCCATGCCCCGGTAGGACTTGTAGGACCGCCCCTGGTATAACTCAACTTCACCGGGCGCCTCCTCGGTGCCGGCGAACAAACCGCCGATCATGACGGTCCATGCTCCGGCCGCGATGGCCTTGGCGAAATCGCCCGAGAATCGAATTCCGCCATCGGCGATCAGTGGCACACCAGTGCCATTCAAGGCATGAGCGACATTGGCCACGGCAGTGATCTGGGGGACACCCACGCCAGCCACGACGCGGGTAGTACAGATTGAGCCCGGCCCTTGCCCGACCTTGACCCCATCCGCACCAGCCTCAGAGCCACTTCCCACCTCTTCATACCACCGCTAGCATATCAAATCTGCCCGCTTAGTTCAAGTCCACCTGAAGATTATTTATCCGCCTTCACGAGCAAAGGTCTTTCAAACTTCTCAAACCCTCTTCCTTGCCCACTTGTCATGAACTGCAAATTATCTAAAACGATGTTTTCAACATCATAAACATAAACCGCATAGTCCATTGCATCCATAACCGAATCAACTTCGGTGCTTCCGTAGAAACGCATGAAATATAGAGGTAAATTTCCAAATAATTCGGCATAATGTGGAAATTCATCAATGCACTTTTCCAAATTTTTTGCAGCAAACTGGCACATCATTTTCTTCACAAGGCGCACGTTGTTGATTTCAAAACTTCCCCAAAGGGTGTTCATGCCCTGAATGCAGTAATCCAGAGAAAGTTGCG